>JAZNIQ010000054.1:0-2994 GCA_045577555.1 Candidatus Fimenecus sp. | reverse complement strand
GTGAGTGCTCACAATGAGTTTTCGAGCTTAAGTAATTCTGATAGTTTTATATCGGGATTCAGATTAGGGGCAAGGTTTGCGTACGATACTTTTGTAAAGGGATAAGCTGAAATGTAGAAAACCTCCTTAACTTCATCAAAGTTAAGGAGGTTTTTTCTCTCCATTATAATTAACTTAAGCAATTCTGATGATCTGCTCGTAAAGCATCACATAGTCACACATTATCTGTTTGTTATCGTGATAATGCCCGAATAACCATTTTTGAAATTTAGTCTTTTCCGCAATAGTATCAAAATATTCCGTCAGTTCATCAATCTTGTAATAACCACCTGAAAACATCGCAACAACCTGCTGAGGACAACAATGTGTAACGATAAAATCCACCTCAAAATTATGTTCTGCAAGCGTTTTAAGTCCGAATTCCATTTCTTCTTTGGTGGGCATTTCTTCTTTCCACCAAGAAACATTATTCACACGGAATATCTTATTTGATTTTGACCAATGTTTATATTCTTCCTTGAATTCTCTTTTTGTTTTAAATTCTGCAGGATCAAGTATACCGTCGTCAATGTCGTGACTCCTTGCTCCGCCGAAAGCAAATATCTTTTTGTCGCAAATATCAAAAACATATCCACGCATAAGATGATAAATATTTTCTCTGATTTTGTGAGCTTTGCCACCGTGAAAATCAACAACTTCAAACTCATTATTCAAACGGTCATAATTCTCGTGGTTGCCGTCTACAAAAAGAGTCGTAAACGGCTTATTGTTTAACCATTTCAGCCAATATTTTTCTTCGTTGGTATCATCCCAAAGGCCAAAATCACCGCAAATAATCACAAAATCCTCACAGGTCATTTCCTTTTGTTCAGGAAATATATCAGTAGAGAATTTTGTCCAATCGCCGTGTGTGTCGCCGGTACAATAAATCATAATATATCTCCCTTCTAAATCTTATTTCTCTATCAAATCTTCCATTGTACAACCGAGCACCTTGGAAATACGATATACTGTTTCTGCACTTGCCTTGTTAATATCTTTATTTCTCTGCTCGTACATCTGAATTGAACGCAGACTTACACCTGAACGCTCGGCAAGCTCAGCCTGAGTGCAACCGTAAGACATTCTTATGCGTTTCAGATTAGTATCGGCAAAAAACTCTTTTATTCTTTCATCAGCTATTTCTACAAACTTTGTTATATCTGCCTCATGGAGAGTATAGTACATTTTCTGTAAATCTTCATAGGTAAGCACTTTAAAAATATCGCTGTACCTTCTTGAAGAATACCATTGATAATATGCAACTACCCAACCAATCCAATATTCTTCAGAGCGTCCGAAATGTTCTTCAGGTGCTATATCGAGTTTCTTACCCATTGTCTCTGAAACAACTTCAGCGGCTATTTCAATTCCGCTTTTTCCGGCGAGGAAAGAAGGTTCACCGTTTTCCATTCGTTTGCTCACCGAGCTTGTGATGAAAAGTTTTACAAAATCTTTCCCCGAAATACCGCAGGTGTTAATAGCATAATCAAAAGCATCTCCCAATGCCGACTGGGCATTACTCAGATATATTTCTCGGTATGCGTGGGTCATCGTTTGTGATACCTCCTCTCATAATATCCTGAATATATAAACCGTCACTTTCTTCTTCAAGCATTTCAAGATACATTTTGTTTGCATCATCATCTCTTGATTTGCGAAGAACATAATAGGTGTCCTTCTGTGCAACATCAAAACCTTCAAAGTTGATTTTAGAAAAAGCGAACTTTGATTTCAGAACAATCTGCTCACCCAGCTTTCCCAGCTTCATAGCACGAGCTAACTGTTCTACGGTAATTCCGTTATTTATAAAAGCCTCTGCATAATCAAAATAAGAGTCATCAGCTCTATAACCCGTAATTAAGTCGTATGCGTTAACATTAATACTGAAATTATCGATAAGATATTGTTTAGCTCGTCTTGCCACGGGAGTTTTTATTGCAAACAAACGGTGCTCTATAAGAAGGGCAATCCAGTTTAGTATAGTGTACTCAGGACTGTTCAGGTTAAGAATCTTAAGGTACTCGGTGTCGAGAGTATACTTGTTTGAGAATCCGTCACGAAGAGACGATACCGCCCATTCTTTTGCAAGCTCATCACTTTCGGTACAATAAAAACCTAAACCAAAATCGTTATTCCTTTTACCTTCACCAAAAACAGGTTCTTCAATAATCTGCTTTGAACCGTGATATATAGTAATCAGTTTATCCATAATGCATTCCTCCATTCATTTACATTTATATATTATCACTACGGTGATAGTTAGTCAAGTAATTTTGATTAAGAATTTATATTTTTATATCGCCACAGTGATACTCCCCTCAAAATTATAGTAGTTCTAAAGCTCCAAAGTGCAAAAAAGACACTGAAAGTTGCACTTTGGATTGCACTTTGGACGAACTTTCCGTGCTGAATCTTTTAAGAGAAGATGGCAAAATGACTCAAAAACAACTTGCCGAATCAATAAACAAATCCGAACGAACCATTAAAACAATTACCGCTTCATTAGAAGAAAAAGGGGTTATAACAAGGATTAACGGAAAACGCTTCGGATATTGGAAAGTAAATAATTAAAACAATCAACTCTCCTTAACCTTGCACGACAGTACAGGCTTAAGGAGAGTTTTATATCACTTTTGCATCAAGATTTAACACCAAATCAGTTGCCTTTACCTTACTTATGATATATAATTACACTATCAGTAAACTTAAATAGTGCAATTATTAAAACAAACAGAAAGGATACTGTACTGATAATGAAAAGATTTTCGGTAATACTGATATTGATAATTACGTGTGCCGCTGTACTTTACGGCTGTACATCGGGTGGTGAAAACAAAATGGAAAATTCATACGAGCAGATAACTCCTGCCGAGGCAAAGGCAATAATGGACGAAAGAGAAGATTATATTATTCTTGATGTTCGCACACAGGAAGAATATGATGAGGCTCATA
>JAZNIQ010000053.1:0-4342 GCA_045577555.1 Candidatus Fimenecus sp. | reverse complement strand
GAAAGTTTGCTACCGGTGGTGGCACCGCAAACCTTACATGTTTTTGGGGCGGTACAGGTTGCACTAACATATGCATGATTAGATTCACTATTAATTTTCTTTTCTCCGCAATCGCATTCATACCAGTGGTGCGAGTGTTCATAAGGGATTTACTCAATTTCTTCAGGGATAACAGCATTAAACTGCTTTCTTCCCGAAAAGGTTTTTTCTGTTCTCCGTTCGGTTGAATTATCTGCCCAAGTACTTAAGTTTGAAATACATAATTTTAAAAAGCAGTTCATATAAACATCAAAGTTTTCTTGTTCGCCGTTAAAGCTGTATCCTTTAACAATTGGCTCTTTATTCTTTAAAAACAGTTCTCTTATTTCAAAAATATTCAAAAGATTTCCTTCAGCATTAGTAAACCAACAACCAAAGGATGGATCAAAGGAACACCACTTGTCAATTTCGGATATATAGACAAGGCAAGTGAAATGGGAAGCTGAAAAGCCCGATGAAACCATACACACAGGAAATGCTTTTATTCCCACAGCTACCAGACAGTCTGCAAAGGTGATCGCTCTGTATCGACAGTTAATCGCACGGGTAAAAGGCTTATCAAAGGAATAATCCAAAATATTAAGTGTATCATCTTTTAAAAGTCTCATTTGCATACCACTGTAATATGTATGCTGTGTGAGCCATTCTAGGATTTGAACGGTTTTGTCGAAATCACTGTCAGCTGATGCAACGGCAGATAAATTATATTTTTCATCAAGATGTCTGTGAAAATCATAAATTTGTATAATTTCATCAAGTTCAGTTTCTGTAAGTTTTTTATCCTCTGATGCCATGTCTTTTATACATACAGGATGCTTTAACAGCTCTTTTTCATAATCAAATTCAGATACATATTCTGAATATTTTTCTTTGCTGAACTGTACTATAACACTATCGATTAAATTAAACCGTAAATCAACGAGAAAAATAATTAAAATTATCGCACTTACAACAGCGAAGATTTTAATCCTCTTCATTATATTTATGCCCCCAATCAAATTTTTATTTATCGAAATAATTATATCACACACTTACAAAACAAATCAACCTAAATACATATCCTCGTGCTTACAGTTAAAGTAGAGGATTTTTATCGCATAAATCAAATCAAAGGAAGTAAAAATGCTTTAGTAAACCAAACAAAAAAATAGTAAAAATATGTAGAATAAGTCTTAATTAACAAGCATTGAATTTGTGCATACAAATTTCACTTGTTAGGGACAGCCTTAAAAACCTGTATGAAAATAAAGATACATAAAACTATTAAAATATATACAAAACTCTATTTTAAGCAAAAAAATTGAGTATTCACAGGTCAAATCCCTTATGAATACTCAATATGGTGCTGGTGACCGGACTTGAACCGGTACGGTATTGCTACCGAGGGATTTTAAGTCCCTTGCGTCTGCCGATTTCGCCACACCAGCGTACTGTTTCGACAGCCATATTATTATATATTATGATTCTTAAATTGTCAATATGAGAATGAAAAGTTTTATAAAAAGCATATAGCGGGGTTAAAACCCCGCTAAGTATGCTATTTTACTTTGTAGATATTAACTTCATATGCACGGAGTTTATCTGCAGTTGCAGGATAGTTTGAAAGTACGCACTCACCTTCTACAGGTCTTGGACGAGTTACAATATTTTCTGTAAGGTTCATTTCAATATAGAACTTTCCGTCATTACTTTCTCTATAAAGGCAGAATGTCTTATCATTTGTTTTAAGTGGTTTAAAATCACCGTAAACAAGAGTTGATTTATTCTCCTTACGAAGTGCCATAAGTGCTTTATAGTAATTGAAAGGACTTGTTTTATCCTCAAGTTGCGCCTTTACATTACATTCTTTATAATCACCATTAACACGAATCCAAGGTGTACCTGTTGTGAAACCTGCATTTTCAGTATCGTCCCAACAAACAGGAGTTCTTGAATGGTCACGGCTACCTGCCATAATAACAGCCCATGCTTCTTCAGGTGTGCTACCCTTTTCAAGCATTTCGGCATATTTATTGATTGACTCAACATCGCGAAGTTCACTCATATCATTAAACTCGCAGTTCATCATACCAAGCTCTTCACCCTGGAAGATATATGGTGTTGCACGACCTGTTAAAAGCATTGCACCAATAAGTTTTGAAAGTGGTTTTCTGAATTTCGGGTCAGGATTAACTTTTGAAACCATTCTTGGATTATCGTGGTTTTCAATAACAAGTGTTGGCCATGATGAGCCGTAAAGAGAAAGCTGATACTTTGTAAACATCTCCTTTAAATATTTAAGGTCATATTTGTAGTCGCTCCATCTCTGTTTACCTGGAGTTTCAAGCTGGTCAAAAAGAAATGTTTCTCTGATTTCCTCACGTGAGTCGTCAACGAGGTATTTTGCCATTTCAACACCGATACCGCCTGTTTCACCAACACAGAAAGATTCAGGGAATTTCTTGAAAGAGTTTTCATTAAGTTCATGAAGATATTCGTGGAGTCTTGGTCCCCAGAAATAATGCTCACCGCCGTAGCCGATGAATTCGCCAACAAGAGGATTACCGTCAGGAAGACCGGGAACTTTAGAAATAAGGTTGATAACGTCCATTCTAAAGCCGTCAACACCTTTTTCAAGCCACCAACATACCATTTCAGCAATTTCTTTTCTCATATCGGGATTTTCCCAATTCAAATCCATTTGTTTTGATGAGAAAATATGCATTGCCCACTCATCAAGTTCCGGATAGTAATTCCAAGCAGAGCCTGAGAAAACAGATGTCCAGTTATTGGGTGGAATACCATCGCCCTTACCTTTTCTAAATATGTAATAATCCTTATACTTTTCGTCCCCTGCCAAAGCCTTCTGGAACCATTCGTGTTCGTCAGAAGTGTGGTTTACAACCAAGTCCATAACAAGTTTCATTCCGCGCTTATGGATTTCTTCGAGCATCATATCAAAATCATCCATTGTGCCGAATTCTGTCATAATCTTACGGTAATCACGGATGTCATAACCCATATCATCGTTGGGTGAATCATAAATAGGACTGAGCCAGAGTACATCAACACCTAATTCTTTAAGGTAGTCAAGTTTTGAGATAATACCTTGCAAATCACCGATACCATCGCCATTTGAATCCATAAATGAACGAGGATAAATCTGATAAATAACAGACTCTTTCCACCATTTAGGGTCAACTTCATTTTTAGTAATAACTTTTTCAGGTGTGCAGTTCAAAAGATTGCACATATGCTCAATTGTTTCCATTGGCAGTTTGTCACCCAAAAGCTTCGGAATAGTTTTTAATTTTATTTTGCCCACAAGAGGATTGTGAATAACTGCACCTGGAATACCGGTATGATATGCCACCATTTCAACAAGGTCATTACCTACAGGTGTGTTCATAACATCCTTGAGGGTGCTTGCAGGAGTAATTCTCATAAAAATTCTGTCCTTTCATTTTTGGAAAAATATAACTTAATTATTATACAACATTAACAATAAAATTTCAATATTGCTGTTTTGTAATTATTGAAATGTATTTTGTTTTATGTTATTATTCAAACAAATAAAATAATTTAAAACTTATGGGAGGATAATATGAAAAAATTTTTAAGTATTATACTAACAATAATTATGCTTTTAAGTGCTATGCCATTATCAACATCTGCTGTAAACACAGATTTTATTACAACGCAAAGCATTACAAGTGGAATTACAAATGTTTTTTATGCAGTAAAAAATGTTTTTGACAATATCCTCGGTATTCTTGGCGGTGATAAAAGAGTTGATGTTGAAAAATACACAACAAAGCCTTTTGAAGTGCCCGGGCTTGAAGATGGTTTCATACCACAGGGTATCTGTTATGTTGAGGGTTTAGGTATGTTTGCAATTAGTGGATATATGCCTGATGATGAAGCCGGAAACAAACAATATTCAAGAATTTATCTTGTAAATCCTGATACTAACGAGAATAAAATGTTTATCATTGACAAATTCACAGGTCACGCAGGCGGAATAGCATCGAGTGGAAAAGACTTATGGGTTTCATCCGGTGGTAGTTCAACTTCCAACGGTAAAATATATCATTTCACAACTGATTTATTTGCAGGTGAAAGCGGTTCAACAGTAAAATATGACGGATATTTTTCCGTTCCTGTTAAAGGCTCTGTTCTTTATTGTGACGATAACAAACTATGGGTTTGCGAATTCTACAATAATGACAAGGACAGTAATAAGGTAAATAAAGAACATCACTATGGTTCAAATCACGCTTGGGCTTGTGGATATGATTTACCCATTGATATTGATTATTCCGCA
>JAZNIQ010000052.1:0-3789 GCA_045577555.1 Candidatus Fimenecus sp. | reverse complement strand
GTCAATTTTCCATTGTGCCATATCAAGAACAAGCACATTTTCTTCAGACAACTCATAATCACACATTTCACAAAGCTTTTCACCTGAGGTTGAAGGGATATGCTGTGCTTTTTCACAATCAGTTTTACCATCAACGAGTTTGAGAAGAATTGAGTCATAACCAAAAATACGATAACGAATAATGGTCTTTCCTTCTCGGTATTCTGCTTTAATCGGTTTAATTTCACCATTTTCTGTGTTGTAAATTTCAGGTGAAAATGTGCCATTCAGAATAATTTGAATATCTTTACCGTTATCTATATGCTTGTTATCAGGTTCTTTTGAAGGGCAGATGAAAAGCCATTTGCAGTCATTGTCTTCACGGAGCTGATATATGTAATTATCCGTAAGTTTTCCGTTAGCATATCTTATTGTGAGAGTTCTTACATCCTCAAGTGCTGTGAGAAGTGATGCACGAGAAAAGTCGATTTTTTCACTCTCTTCAAAAAGTGATTTTGCATAATCAGAAGGTACAGCGTCAACGAGCGAAGGCGCATCACCCATAAAAATGAGTTTACCGCCATTCTCACGGAATTGCTCAAGTCTTTCAAGCGTTGTTTTTCTCAAGGTTTCGCACCCGGGAACGACAATCGCATCGTATTCCATTTCGCCGACCTTTAAGGGCGCATTTCCTTTTTCGCAGAGAGATGGGAGAAGCGACTCTGAAATAAAGTTGAAATCAATACTGCCCTCAAGAAGCCACTTTGTAACGTTGGAAAACCTTTCATCAAGACTTTCTCTGAATATTGCCGATTTATCATTAGGTCCCCAATGAAGCCAGAAGCTTTCAACGGGATGAATAACACCCACTTTTACAACAGGCTTGCCTCGTGTAAGTGCAGTGTTTACTCTTGCGAAATGATCTTCAATAAGATTATATTTTTTGTACCATGGTGACTGATAGTGGATTGAAGCAGGATAATCTCGTTTTGCTTCACCCTTCATCGCATACCACGAAAGATGAGGGACACGGATTGTAACGCCAAGACAAGCCTGCCAGTCGCCCTGATGCTTATATGTTCTGAAATCACAGTCCCAACCTGTTACACCGTAAAGCTCTGAAAGCATACCCTCATAACCGTACTGATGAACAGCAGACTGTGTCTGTTTTGCAGTAGTAAATTCATGCCGATTGCAAAGCATATCAATGCCGGGAAGCTTAAAGCTTCTGTATGAACGCATGGCCTCACCAAGTGCTGCAGTCTGTGAATTAAGTGTAGGCTCTTCCATCATATGTCCCGTAAGGGCAATTCCATTTTCATTACACCATTTACCCACAGTATCGGCAAATGATGTTGCAAATAATTCAGCAATAAAATCGTGGTATCTGTAACGATGAAGAGATGGTGCAGAATCAGGCTTATCCCAGAAAATTTCAGGAAGGGTGTCAAAAATATCTTCACCATACATTTCTTTGTAAAGCTCAGGCACATTATCAGTCCAAGGCATTGTAATATTCATTTTATCAAATGAATTATTAAGAACTGCCTTTCTTGTAAACTGAGGCTCATCTGTAAAAATAGCAGGAATGGTCTTATCAAATTCATCACCCACTTTATCTTTATATTTTTCGTGAGTGTTCTCAACGAACTTTTTAACTGCAGCACTGCTCAGTGTATCAAGATATGTCTGTCCGTTATACCAGCTGGAAGGATTTGCTATTTCAAGAAAAGCATACCATTTTGTACCTTCAGCCTCATCATTTTCACCGATTTTTTTATAAGAAGAAAGAAAACCGTTACTGTCAAGAATTACATCATAGCAAGCAATAGGATTTTCTTTTTTGTTTACCCAATAGTCATTAATACCACTGTATTTTTCTTCTTTAAAAGGAGTAAAAAAGAGGCATCTGCTTCTGTATTTTTCGTCCTTTGTTACAAGTCCGCCTGCAGCACCCGATGGCCAACGGTCTTCGTCATAAAGCCATGCAAGCATTTCTTCACTTTTTGCTTTAACCACAGTATCCTTGATGAGCTCCATATATTCTTCACTAAGGTACTCGTTTTCAAGACCTGTTCTTACGTGAAGATGAAATCCGCCAAGTCCCATTTCCTTGAATACATCTATCTGACGGCATAATTCTTCTTTTGTCAAATATGAGTTAAGTGCCCAGAAAGGTGTTCCACGGAATTCAGATGTAGGATTTTTGAAAAGTTCTTTTTTTAGCGATTTTTCAACATTCTTTTTATATAACATATTTTTCACCTTACGATATTGTGAATTTATTTGAGTGTAAATTCGGCATTGTTATCCGAAAAGCCTTTATTATTTCCGATAGTATTAAGAAGCATACCTCTCAAATCAATTTTTTCGCCATTTTTGCAAAGTTTTGGTTCAATCTTTTTAAGCACAAAAGAAGCTCTTGAAAGAATACCTGCAAGGAAGTTATATCCCGGTGTACCTTCAACATAAGGAGAATCACCTGTAAATATGCTTAAGCCGACTTCACCAACAAAATCAGCAAACCTTTTCTTATCAAATTCTTTGTCTCTTTTTATAAAAAGAAGACGCTTAACCGTTACTATAGTGATTTTATCGAATTTCTTTCTTGCGAATGCCTTAAGGTGTTTTATGATTCCTTTTCCACCGCCCAGTGCACCACGTACTCTTGCAATAATTGCAGAAGAGAAATGATTATCAAAATATTCCTGAGGTGTAAGCCCCTTTAAATCCCAACCAAAATCAGGCACATCAAGTGATTTAACCTTAAGAACAGAATTTTCATCAATAGTAATTTTTCTGTATTTTGCAGGACTACCCACAAGAGCAGAGGTGCATATATCAATGAGTCTGTTTCCGCTTTCTGAATAAAACTCGTTTATGCTTTGAATATGCATATGACCTGTGAGCACAAGCTCAACTCCGTTATCGGCAAGGAATGAAGCTACTTTTTTCCAATCCTTGATTTTTGCATCGCCAACCAAATCAAAAACAGGTACGGGAGGGATAATCGGATAATGACAAGTTGCAAAAACAGAACAGTTGTCTTCCTTTGCCTTATCAAGCTGTTCTTTTGCCCAAGCCATGAGTCTGTCGTCCATTGTGCCTTTTGGTTGGTCTTTACTGTCACAATGAATTGCAAGCATTCTGACACCATCACTGATTTCTGCTACATAAGAGTGTGTGGGCTCATCAAATGCAATTGCGTCGCCATAACCAAAATCACGATACATTTCACACAAATCATTATAATCTGTACCCTCAACAGGCATACGACCATCGCCTTTTAGAACATAGGCAGAGTTGTTATAATCGTGACCAGCAGTTATAACAAAAACTTTTTTACCATTGTCTTTGAGTCTGTAAAGTTCTTTAAGAAAACCATTGTGACTTTCTTTTTCACCATTTTTTACAAGGTCACCGGGAAGAATAACAATATCAGTTTCTTTGTCTTCAATAATTTTGTCGAAAGTTGAGCTTATAATTGCACCACTTTCCTTAACAAAAAACTGTTCTGTGAGCATATTTTTTTCAAAAGCTTCTCCACCGGGTTCTAATACATTGTTCAAATAATGTGTATCGGTAACAAGATAAAAACTTACAGGCTTCATATTAATACTCCTTAAATCATTGTTTTCTTTGTTTACAGTTATCTCTTCTTAAATTTAGTCTCCCGTCAAGGAACAAAAATCAATATAAACACCGGCCGTCCACCCCATCATAGCAGGAGTTTCATATTCTTTATTATGTGAAACAGTGCCCGTTGTAACATCATATTTTTCCCATAATTTTCCGGTTTCTTCAAAGACT
>JAZNIQ010000051.1:0-2088 GCA_045577555.1 Candidatus Fimenecus sp. | reverse complement strand
GGCACAAAGAAACTCTGCTCCGTGCGTTCTCTGTCCGCTTCATCATCCGGATTACGGAAACGAGAAATAATATCGGGAATATCGTTCTCACTCACCGGTGAACGCTTGTCATCCAGACTCAGCCCGTCCGCTTTCATATCGTAGAACCACACGTTATCCGTACCGCCGTAGCCTGTTTTCGTGAAGATCAGAATACCTGTTGAAACGCCTGCATAGGGTTTGAACACACCCGAGGGCATAGAAATAACTGCTTCAAGGCGGTTATTTTCAATTATCTCCTTGCGAATAGCCTTGTGTGCAGTAGAGGAGCCGAAAAGCACACCGTCGGGAACAATACAAGCACAGCGACCGCCGATTTTAAGCATACGAAGAAAGAGAGCAAGGAATTAAAGCTCTGTTTTCTTGGTTTTGCAAACCTTTAATAAATCCGTTGACACCGTATCATAATCAAGACTGCCCTTGAAGGGAGGATTTGCAAGAATAAGAGAATACTTGTCCTTATCGGGATTCTGGTCGGAAAGGCTGTCACGGTACTCAATAAAGGGATGCTCAACACCGTGAGTCATCATATTCATAGCACCTATACGAAGCATAGTTCTGTCCATATCGTAACCGAAGAACATATGATTCATGTAATGGTCCTTTTTCTGCTTGTTGAAGAAAATTTCTTCCTTGTAGTTTTCTTTAAGATACTCCCCTGCAGTTACTAAAAATCCGCTTGTACCGCAGGCAGGGTCACAGATTACGTCATCAGGCTTGGGGTTCATCAACTCAACCATCATCTTTATAATGTGACGGGGAGTTCTGAACTGACCGTTAAGTCCCGACTGTGCAATTTTATTAAGAAGGTATTCGTATGTATCTCCTCGAACATCCTTGTCCTGCTCTTTTGCCATAAGGGCATAAATTTCATCAAGAGCATCAACAACCTTTGAAAGAAGCAAGGGCGTGGGCAGCTTAAAGATAGCATCATCCATATATTTTGAGTATGCACTATCCTTTTTGCCGTCAAGATTTTTAATAAACGGGAACACCCATTCCTGCATAGTGGCATACATTTTTCCTGCAGGGAAATCACGGAACACTGACCATTTGAGCTGACTGCCGTCAATCTTGCGGTCACCTACAATGACCTCGCCTGCAAAGATGCTTTTATAAGGAAGTCCCAGCATAGCACTTTCTTTTGCACGAAGATTATCCGAATCATCAAGGTCACGGATAAACATAAGATAAGTAATCTGCTCAATTACATCAAGGGGATTAACAAGACCGCCTGCTGCAAAAACATCCCACAGACTGTCGATTTTATTTTTAAGTTCACCTGTAATCATAATTATTTCTCCATAAAATAGCTAGTTTTATAAAAGGATATCCGCTTACTCTTCCTGAACAAATTCCATAATATCTTCCACAGAGCAGTCGAGGGCTTTGCAGATTTTGGCGAGAACTTCGGTTGTTACGTGACCGTTTTTGCCCATTTTGGTAAGGGATGACGGACTGATACCTGACAAAGCGCAAAGGTCCTTTTTCTTCATATCCTTATCTATCAGGAGTTTCCATAATTTTTTATAACTGACAGCCATAAATACGACTCTCCTTCTGAAAAAAAATAAAGCTCTGCCGTGCAGCAGAGCCGATTAATGCTTACCACACCACAACGCATGTGGCGTTGTTATTCATTTTACCACAAAAAACCGCAATTTGCAACAATAAATAACAAATCCGCAACATTTTTCACTTTATAAGCTCGGATATGTATTCAGCCGTAAGGTGGATTTGTTCTTCGTTGGTGATTGAGGGAGTACCGTCACCCTCCTGAGCGCCATACATACCAAAATATGCGTGGCATCCGCCGGGGATTTCAATTTCCGTAAAGTCCTCAGGCAGATTAGCTTTGTATTCATCATAGCTCTCCCTGTTCATAACATTATCTTCACTTCCGAATACGGAAAGCACCTGAAGGTCTGTATCGGAAAGATTTTCCGTTGAGTACGAGCCGAGAAGCACAAGCCCCCTGAACTCGTCCTTGTGGGCACCGAGATAGCTTGCAGCCATTGAGCCTCCGAGGGAATGCCCGCCTATGTACCA
>JAZNIQ010000050.1:0-7424 GCA_045577555.1 Candidatus Fimenecus sp. | reverse complement strand
ACTGAATTCTGCCAGAGTACGTCATACCATTTCATACTGTCCTCAGGCTTACAAACAACAATCATTTCCTGTTTCTCGAATTGGTGAATTCTGTAAACACCACGCTCCTCAATGCCGTGTGCACCAACCTCTTTACGGAAGCAAGGGGAGTAGCTTGTAAGTGTTTTCGGAAGTTCATTTTCAGGAGTGAATGTGTCGATAAACTTACCAATCATTGAATGTTCACTTGTACCGATAAGATAAAGGTCTTCACCCTCAATCTTATACATCATATTTTCCATTTCAGCGAAACTCATAACACCTGTTACAACATCGCTTCGAATCATAAATGGTGGAATATAATAAGTAAAACCACGGTCAATCATAAAATCTCTTGCATATGAGAGAATTGCTGAATGAAGTCTTGCAATATCACCGCAAAGATAATAGAAACCGTTACCGCTTGTTTTTCTTGCACTGTCTAAATCAATACCATTGAGGTTTTCCATAATATCAACATGATAAGGAACTTCAAAATCAGGTGTTACAGGCTCACCATAACGCTGAATTTCAACATTTTCACTGTCATCCTTACCTATCGGAACACTATCGTCGATAATGTTAGGAATAATAAGCATAATCTTGCGGATTTCTGCCTCTAATTCGCCCTCTTTAACCTGTAAAGCAGCAAGTTCATCTGCCATATCCTTAACTTTTTGCTTAATAACCTCAGCCTCGTCACGTTTACCTTGTGCCATAAGTCCGCCAATTTCCTTACTTACGGAATTGCGCAATGCACGGAGCTCATCACCTCTGCCTTTTGCTGCTCTGTATTCAGCATCAAGCTCAATTACTTTATCAACCAAAGGAAGCTTTTCGTCCTGGAATTTCTTTTTGATGTTTTCCTTAACAACATTAGGATTAGTTCTTAAAAATTTAATATCAAGCATTTTATTTCACCTTATTTATCAAGTTCTTTTGCAAGTTTTGTCAAATCTTCTTTTCCAAAAAACTCAAATTCAAGAGTTCCTTTATTACCTGAGTTTGACAAGTAAATTTTAACACGTCTGCCAAGTATATTTGTGAGAGCAATTTCAACCTCGTCATAATATCTGTCACGTTTTTTATCACGTTTTTTAGGTTTAGCTTTCTCACCCTGATTAGCATATTTAACCATTTTTTCAACCTGGCGAACTGACAATTCCTGCGACACGATTGCCTCTGAAATTCTTAACATTTCTTTTTCTTCATCAAGTCCCAACAACGCTCTTGCATGACCTGCAGAAATTTTACCGTCACCCAACAACTGTAATACAGGCGAGGGGAGTTTCAACAATCTTAATGTATTTGTAACTGCTGTGCGAGATTTTCCAACCTTATCAGCAGTTTCTTCCTGAGTAAACCCGTAAGTTTCTATAAGGGATTTAAGACCTTCGGCCTCTTCAACCGGGTTTAAATCTTCTCGCTGAAGATTCTCGATAAGAGCAAATACACTTGCTTCTTCATCGGTCATTTCACGGATAGTGACAGGTACCTCGTGAAATCCTGCCATACGAGCCGCACGCCAACGACGTTCACCCGCAATAAGCTGATAACTGCCATCGGACATTGGTCGTACAAGAATCGGTTGAATAATACCGTTTTGTTCTATACTTTTAGCAAGTTCTTCCAGACCTTTTTCGCTGAAGTTCTTTCTTGGCTGGTTTCTGTTTGGCTCTATTTCGTTAATATTCAGCTTTGTTGCGGAGTTTTCATTCTCCATTGCCGAATTATCAAGGAAAAGAGCATCCATACCTCTGCCCAATCCACCTTTTTTAGCCATCTTTTCACCTCATCGTCTTTGCTGTGATAAAAATTCTTCTGCAAAGTCGTTATACGCTATTGCGCCCTTGGAATTCTTATCATAATACATAATCGGCTCACCAAATGACGGAGCCTCTGAAAGTCTTACATTTCTTGGAATTGTTGTTTTGTAAACCTTATTTGGAAAAAACTTTTTAATCTCCGTTACAACCTGCTGTGTAAGGTTAAGTCTACCGTCATACATAGTTTGCAAAACGCCCTCAAGTTCAATATGTGGGTTATAAAGTCTTTTTACCTGACGAACAGTTGCCATTAATTGTGCAAGTCCTTCAAGTGCATAAAACTCACATTGCACCGGCACTAAAAACGTATCCGATGCGGTAAGTGCATTAATAGTTATTAATCCGAGAGATGGAGGACAGTCAAAGAAAATATAATCATATTTATCCCAGAGTTGTGCAACCGCCATTTTCAAACGGCTTTCACGCTTGTCCACCTCAATAAGTTCCACCTCTGCACCGGCAAGAGTCAAGTCTGCAGGCATAATATCAACATTTTTAAATTGTGTTTTTATAACGGCATCATTTGCATTGATGTCTTTAACCAATACATCATAAGAGGAATTAACAATTTTTCTTTTATTTATGCCAAACCCACTTGTGGAGTTACCCTGTGGGTCGATATCCGCAAGCAGTACTTTATGACCCTTTGCGCCAACTGCTGCTGCAAGGCTAACGGCAGTTGTAGTTTTACCCACACCGCCTTTTTGGTTAATTATTGAAACAACTTTTGCCAAAAATCCCACTCCGAAAAGGCAAAAAGGGTATTCTTTTTTACCCTATTACCCGATTTTATACAAGTATATCACAAAGTTTTGTAAATTAAAAGTAGAAATAAAGAAATTTTACAAAATTATAATATTTAATTTAACGTTACTTTTTTTAATGAATAATTACCATAAAATGTTTCACGTGAAACAAAAAAAGCAAAATATAATTGCATTAACCTTGTTGTTTTAAATACATTTTATTAAAATCAATAAACTTTTATTTTATGAAGTTCTTCAAATACAGCAAAAGACCCCTCTTACGAGGAGCCTTTCGCTGTGGATGTGGGGTGTGAAAGAGAAGGATATGGAGTGGCATTCGCCACATTTATAAAATCACATTTTATCGGGGGATAAAAGTGGTTTTATCGTAATAAATTATTGGTTGCTTGCTATCGGCTTGTCTTCAAGCTTTGGAATACGAACAATATATTCCACATATTCGTCTGTTTCCGTCTTTACAGAATCTGCATCAATACCTGCTCTGCGTATTGTATCTACCGCATTATTCAATGTATTGATAAATATGCGAATATCTTTAAAACCTTTAAGAATCTGTCTTTTAGGTGCTTCATTTTTTCTGAGCATCTGTTCAATAAGGGCTTCGCTTTCGTTTACTGTCAGGTGTCTGTCAATAATTATCGATAATGCTCTCGCTCTCTGAACCTCATCTGTTAAAGTCAATAATGTTCTCGCGTGACGTTCGGAAAGTCCGGCACGGGAAATTCTGTATCTCATTTCATCACTGAGTTTTAAAAGCCTCAATTTATTGGAAAGTGTAGATTGAGCCTTTCCAAGTTTTTTGCAAAGTTCTTCCTGACTCATACGATAATCACTCACAAGCAACGCCAACGCTTCAGCTTCTTCAAAATAATCCAGATTCTGCCTTTGCAAGTTTTCTATTATGGCAAACACAGCGGAGTCTGATTCAGAGATTTCATTAACTATGCATGGCACTTTAGTTAATCCTATTAATCTTGCGGCACGAAGTCTGCGTTCGCCTGCAATCAACTCGTATTTTCCGTTTTCAAGACTTCTGACCAATAAAGGTTGCAGAATTCCGTTCGCCCTGATGCTCTGGGCTAACCCCTCAAGTTCATCATAATCAAACCTTTTTCTTGGTTGATTTGGATTTGGGAGAATATCACCTTGCGGGATTGAGAGAATTTTACTCTCTGCTCTTATTTTGTCAAAACTATGCTTTCTCATAAAATAAAACCTCCGCAGTGCTTGTCCTTGACATAAGAATAACACTGAGAAGGTTTGTTTGTAAAGAAAATCCCATCGTGTAAAAACGACAGAATATCAATTATTTTCGATATTATTTTAATGGTTTTTTAGAGATTTGTGCAGATGGTCGTGGATATTTTGTCGGAGTTTGCGAATTCTTTTTTATCTTTATTAGTCTGCGTGGCATATTTTCGACTAAATTAAACAAAATATCTTCGTTGATTTTTCCGCCAAGAATATTTATAGCTTTTTTTGCCTCGCTAATTTCCTCATTGCTTTCAGCAGATTTCATTGAAATAAAACTTCCGCCTACTTTCACAAAAGGTAAGCAATACTCTGAAAGCACGGGGAGTGCCGCAACCGCACGAGCCGTTGCAAAATCATATTTTTCTCTGTATTTTGAAAGTTGTGCCGCTTCTTCTGCTCGCATATGAAGAATTTCACCATAAACATTGCACTCGTTCAAAACGTTTTCAATAAATCCAAGTCTTTTCTTTGTACTGTCAAGAAAAGTCATCTGAATATCAGGCCTTGCAAGTTTTAAAACGAGTCCCGGAAAACCTGCCCCTGTTCCCACATCAATTAATTTTGCATTTTCTGGAATATCCACATATTTAAATATTGTAAGACAATCCGCAAAATGCTTAACAGTTACATCATCAGGTTCCTTAATTGCAGTAAGATTAAAACTCTTGTTAGTTTCAATAAGCATCTCTGCAAATGTATCAAGACGCTGAAAAGCATCATCGTCAACATTTATTTCAAACGGTTTAATTGTGTTATAAAGTAACTCTTTATTTAACATAATCTTTTTCCTTTATTTTCTTTCATTTTTACTTAAATGAATAAGCAATACGGATATGTCCGACGGTGAAACACCGCTTATACGAGAGGCTTGTCCTACACTTTCAGGTCTTACCTTTTTAAGTTTCTCTCTAGCTTCAAGGCGAAGTGAATATACGTCGTCATAGTCAATATCTGTCGGAATTTTTTTAACCTCAAGTCTTCTCATTTCATCAACTTTTGCCTGTTGACGCTTAATATAACCTTCATATTTAAGGTCAATTTCCACTTGTTCAAACACATCTGCAGGTAATTTTGGTCGAGTTTTGTCGAACGGCGTCAGACATTCATAATCAAGCTGTGGTCGTTTAATAAGTTCTGCCAATCTTACTCCTGTTTTCATCGGTGCTGTTTCACGTGAAACAAGTACTTTATTAATTTCTTCAGACGGAGCAACAGTAATACTTTCCACTCTTTCTCTTTCCTGACGGATAAGTTCAAGCTTTTTTTTAAACTTTTCATATCTTTCTTCAGAAATAAGACCAATTTCATAACCGTAATCTGTAAGACGGATATCCGCATTATCCTGACGGAGTAAAAGTCTGTATTCACTACGAGATGTCATCATTCTGTAAGGGTCTGAACATCCTTTTGTAACAAGGTCGTCAATAAGTGTACCAATATATGAGCTTGCACGGTCAAGAATAAAAGGTTCTTTTCCCTGAATTTTTCGAACAGCATTGACACCTGCAATAAGTCCTTGTGCTGCAGCTTCTTCATATCCTGATGAGCCGTTGAACTGACCTGCACCAAAAAGAGAATCAATATCATTAAATTCTAGTGATGCTTTCAATGCCAATGGGTCAACACAATCATATTCTATTGCATATGCTGTTCTCATAACCTCAACATTTTCAAGACCTTTGATACTTCTCAAAAATTTCAACTGAACATCTTCAGGCAATGAAGATGACATACCCTGAAGATAAAGTTCTTCTGTATCAAGTCCACAAGGTTCGATGAATAATTGATGTCTTTCCTTTTCTTCAAAACGAACTATCTTATCTTCAATACTCGGACAATATCTTGGACCTACACCCTCAATTTTTCCTGAATAAAGAGGGGAGCGGTGAATGTTTTCAAGTATAATTCTTTTTGTTTCTTCATTTGTATATGTAATATGGCAAACTTCTTTATTTTGCGGTAAATCAACAGTTTCATAAGAAAAAGGGATTATATTTTCATCACCTTCTTGAATTTCAAGTCCGGAAAAATCAACACTGCGTCTATTAACTCGTGATGGAGTACCTGTTTTAAACCTACGAAGAGGAATATTCATTTTATATAATGCTTCGGAAAGTTTTGTCGCAGCAAACATACCATCAGGGCCACTTTCATATGACACATCACCTATGTAAATTCTGCCACCAAGGAAAGTACCTGTTGCAATTATAACTGCTTTTGCAGTATAAATTGCATCCAACTGGGTTTTAAGGTAGAAAATACCGTCCTTTTTATAAAGGTCAACAATTTCCGCCTGTTTCATATCAAGGTTTTCCTGTTTTTCAAGAATATGTTTCATATATTTTGAATAATCACGTCTGTCAATCTGTGCACGTAAAGAGTGTACAGCAGGACCTTTACCACGATTAAGCATTCTTACCTGTATGGAATTTTTATCTGCCGCTTTACCCATTTCCCCGCCAAGAGCATCAATCTCACGGACAAGATGTCCTTTTGATGTACCTCCAATTGACGGATTACATGGTAAATTACCAACCCAATCCATATTTATTGTAAAAATAACAGTTGATGCACCAAGACGTGCCGAAGCCAATGCAGCTTCAATTCCTGCATGACCTGCACCAATAACTGCTATATCATATGCTTTTGCAAAATACTCCATAAAATCATTCCTGAAAATAAAATATGGCGGGAGCAAGCCCCCGCCCTACCAATTAAATTATTCTGTAACAGATGAACGGATTTCAACTTTTCCGTAAAGTGAACCACCGTCAATATCACTTTTTGGTGCTCTGTCTGGAGAAATTTCTGGTTTATAAGCCTCTTTTTTCTCTCGTCTGCCACCATTTTTGTTATTTCTTGCACGGTTTGAGCCATTATTTTTTGCTCCTTCAATAGGAGAAATAACAACTCGTCTGTCAAGGTCTGAACCTACCGAATGAGAAGTAGCACCATCAATTTCCTGAACAGCGGTATGGATAATTCTTCTTTCATATGGGTTCATAGGCTCAAGAGAGATATTTCTGCCCTGACGAACTGCCTTTGCAGCAGTTTTTCTTGCAAGAATTTTAAGTGTTTCTTCTCTCTTTGCACGATAATTACCAACATTGATTGAAACTCTCTTATAGCTTGAATTTCCTTTGTTAGCAACCATTCTTGCAAGATACTGAATAGCATCAAGAGTTTCACCACGTTTACCGATGATAATACCGTAATCATCACCGCAGTCAAGTTCAAAAGAAATTTCTTCTTCATTTGACATTTCAGTAATTTTACATTCTGTCATACCAAGTGATAAAACAATTGATTTAATGTATTCAGCAGTAGAAGTATAAAGATTTGTTTCAGCTAAAGTAGTTTCTTCAACTTTTTTTTCTTCTTTAACTGTTTCTTTCTTTTCCTGTTTTTTTACTTCAACTATTTTTTCAGGTTTTTTCTCCTGCTTTTTATTATAGTTTTTATTCTGTTTCTTTTCAGGTTTTGGGTCAGGAACTGTAACAGAAACCTTTACCCTTGCAGGATTACCACCGAAAAGACCAAGAATTTTCTTTGTTGGAGT
>JAZNIQ010000049.1:0-8708 GCA_045577555.1 Candidatus Fimenecus sp. | reverse complement strand
TCTTCCTAAGACCGCTTGGCCTCCGACTTAGTCAGTCATAAAGCAGTCAGCTTCAAGATGGTCAAAGCTGAACATTGTTTTAAGAACCTGATTTTCGCCCTCTGTAACGAATTTTAAAGCTCTGTCAGTTGTAAGAAGAGGACCTTCACCAACTGTAAAGCAGTCATATTTTGAAAGAACATCATCGTGGAATTCTTTAAGGTATTCGTAAAGATGTGGTCCGCAGTTGTAGTGTTCCATACCACAAGCAACTGGGATAGGGAAACCATTTGGAAGACCTTCTTTTTTAGAGATGTATGTAATAACATCTTCACGGAAACCATCAACACCCATATCGAGCCAGAATTTCATAATATTCTTAACTTCTTCACGAACCTTAGGGTTATCCATATTTAAGTCTGGTTGCCCCTTTGTGAAAACATGAAGATAATATTCGTCAACTTCAGGTACATACTCCCAAGCGCCACCCTCAAAAGTTGAAAGCCAGTTGTTCGGTGGCTTTTTGCCGTCCTTACCCTTACCTTTTCTCCAGATATAGTAATCGTGATAAGGATTATCAACACTCTTGCAAGCCTCTTTAAACCAATAGTGTTCAGTTGATGTATGATTAACAACAAGGTCCATAAACACTTTCATTTCGCGCTCGTGACAACCTGCAAGAACTTTTTTAAATGTTTCCATATCACCGTATTCAGGATTGATGTCCATATAATCGGCAATATCATAACCGTAGTCAGCATTAGGTGATTTGAAAAGTGGTGAAAACCAGATGGCATCAATACCGATACTCTTTATGTAGTCAAGTTTTTCATAAATACCCTCAAGGTCACCAATACCGTCACCATTTGAGTCTTTAAAGCTTCTTGGCCAAATCTGGTAAACTACCATTTCCTTATACCAGGCTTTTTTCATAAAATAACACCCCTTAATATTATCAGATTTATAATCATAATAAGTATAACACACTAAAACAAGAAAAACAATTAAAACAGAAATTTTTTTACAATAAAAATCCCTTATAACAATTTATGTCATAAGGGATTTTTGTAATATTAAGATATCCAGTTTTTAACAGCTGTTTCAACAAGTTCTACAACTTTGTCAACTATTACTTCGTCTCCATCCTGAAGATTTAAAAGAGGTTCTCTTACTCCGCCAAGTTCAAGTCCTGCTCTCTTCTTAAGAGCAGCCTTTGCAGTTGCATACATATTACCTTTTGTGCTGCACATTGTGTAAATTACTTCGTTGATATCGTCCTGCAATGCACCTGCATCTTTAACATCACCATTTTTAATCATTTCGTTAAGCTTAACGAAAAGTTCTGGCATAACACCGTATGTACCACCGATACCACCCTCGGCACCAATCATACGTCCACCAACAAACTGTTCGTCGGGGCCATTGAAGATAATAACATCTTTGTTGTTAAGTTTTGCCTGACGCTTAAACATCTGAATATCCTGAATTGGCATTGATGAGTTCTTAACGCCGATTACTTTTGGATTTTTAAGCATTTCTTCAAATAATGGCATTGTAAGTGCAACACCTGCAAGTTGAGGAATGTTATAAATAACATAATCTGTATTTGGTGCTGCTGCTGAAATATCATTCCAATATTTTGCAATAGCCTTTTCGGGAAGTCTGAAATAAATTGGTGGGATTGTTGCAATAGCATCAACGTGAAGACTTTCAGCGTGACGAGCAAGTTCACAACTATCCTTTGTATTGTTACAAGCAACGTGAGCAATAATTGTAATCCTGCCCTTGTTTGCCTCCATAACAGCCTCAAGTGTCTTTTTTCTTTCCTCAACACTTAAATAAATACATTCACCTGATGAACCGCCGACATAAAGGCCGTCAACACCTTTCTGGATAAGGAATTCAACTAATGCCTTTGTACCCTCAACTGAAACATCACCGTTTTCATCATAACAAGCATAGAATGCGGGAATTACTCCCTTATATTTTTCAAGACTCATTTTAATTAACCTCTTTCTTCAATTTCTTTAATCATCTGGTCAAGCATAATAAGACATCTCGGCACGTGGAAAGGTCCTTTAAATGTTGAACCGATACAAGCCGGAAGTGTAGGATTACCGTCACGACGAAGATAACCATACCATTCACCACAAGGTGCTACTGCGAAGTGGTCTTTTGTATAATCAAGTAACTGATTGAAAATATTAAGATATTTTTCATCCTTTGTATCTCTGTAAATCATCAAAGATGCAATAAGTGCCTCATTGTGTGGCCACCAGAGTTTCATATCATGTTCATATGCTTCAGGTGGGTTTCCAAGGCAGTCAAAGAAATAGAGAATTCCGCCGAATTCCTTGTCCCAACCCTTTTCAAATGCCATATCAAAAATTTCAATAGCTTTTTTATGTAATTCCTTGTCCCCTGTCTGATTTGCTCTTTCCATCAAGAACCAACTGCACTCAATATCATGACCGGGATTAACAACTCTGCCCTCTGTGATGTTAAGACGAGGTGTACCATCGAGAGAAACAGATTCAAGAGTGCATCCTAAATCTTTTTTCACGTGATATTTGAAAATGTCTTCAACACATTCATCCGCTCTTGCATTGTATTTTTCTGCGTTTTCAGGGTCAACACGAAGAAGAACAGATGTAACATTAAGAAGAATCATTGGAATTCCGAGTGCACGGCCTGTACGGGTTGCCGGCTCAGTCTTTGGACCAAGACCTGTTGGGTCAACACGTCCGTGATTGAGTTCCCAATACATATCATATGCTTTTCTTGCTCTTTCAAGATGCTCCTTTTCACCTGTAACGCCATAATATTCAGCATTTGCAATACAATAAAACGCCTCTGAATAGCAATATCTGCGTTGACGAAGTGGCTTTCCATCTTCTGTAACAGTGAAATAAAGTCTGCCGTCAGCATTTTTGTTTACACAGTAGTTTTCAAGGAAATCAAGACAGCTTTTACTTGCCTCAAGCCATTCCTTTTTCACACCATAAACATGGCAAAGATATGAGAAAATCCAACCACATCTGCCCTGCATCCACACACTCTTATCTGTTGAAAAGACTTTTCCGTCCTTGTCAAGACAAGTGTAAACACCGCCGTGAACTTTATCCATACCATTCTGAAGCCAGAAATCAGCAACGCTCTGGAGTTCATCAGTTACCCATTTTTTTGTTTCGTTGAGATTCATTCAATTCACCTCATAATTGTATTTTATAAAAAAATTGTATCACACAAAATGTTCTTTGTAAAGAAAAAACGGAGCAGAAAAGCTCCGTTTTAAACTATTTTTCAGGTGAAAACATTTCCTTGCCCACATGACATAGGGGGCAAAAGAAATCATCAGGTAATTCCTCAAATTTTGTCCCGGGAGTTATGTCCATTTCAGGGCATCCTGCATCCTCGTCATACATCCAGCCACATGTTTCACAAACATAAACCATAAAAATTCCTCACTTTCATTTTTTATAGTTTATGAAAAACAAGGGTGCATATGCAACTAAACTTAATATGTAATTGTGTAATCCTTTATAAAGGTGAATTCAGCAACCACATTGTGTGTACCAAACATTTCAACAATAACATTGAAAACCAATGGTGTTGAATATACTGCATGTACCATTCTGCCCGTTGCCTTGTCGATAGTCGCAGTAACTTCACAGTTATAATAAGATGTTGAAAATTCTTTCAGGAATGCAGGTGCTTTTTCTGCAATTTCATAAGTTTCAATTACATCGCAAACCGCGCCAACGCCTGAACCCGCTTTTGGATTTTTCTCATCCTTGAGTTTAAAGTATATCACATACTCTTTGCCGTTATCCTTGCACTCTGCCTTTGCAACATCCGCAGCTTTAAGGCGACTTACATAATCCTGATTTGGCACGATAAAGTTTTCTCTGATTTCCTCTTTTGTATCATAAACTATAGGTTCTGTGTCATCGGCCATAAATGTGTTAAGAGCTGTTTCGGACATTGACTGAAGAACACTTGGAACTACAAGTTTACCAACAACTCTCTTTTCATAATTCTTAACTACTTTTGCAGCATCTGTTTTTACCTTATTTGCACATGTGTTAAAATACTCAACCAATTCTTCTGTTGATGCAAAATCACCAGTCTGCTCTTTGTCATCTGCATCATTTGAGTTTTCGTTGTCTGTTAAATCACCGGAAGCATTATTATCTCCGACATTTTCATCTCCGGGTACTAGTGCAGAATTATCTGAGGACAAATCATCTTCCATCTGACTTGCATCCCCGTTTACCGACTGCTGAGCATCAGGATTTACTGTTGCAACATTTTGCTTTAACTTACCTGCATATGTCTTTGCTGTTGTAACAACACTGAAAGCAATTACTATTGCAAGTAAAACTGCCAAAACAGAAACAAATGTATTTGAAAAACATTCTGCTTTTATAGCTTTTTTCTCCATTTTTTCTTTATGCTGTTCCGGTGTGATTTGATTCTTTGCCATTTTTATTCCTCTTTTCCGCAGCTTTAACTACACCCCAAAAATATATAATTATTATAGCATATATGAAGTTGCTTGACAATTGTCTATTTTTCATATAAAAAAGCGAAGAAGATTGTAACAATCCTCTCCGCTGTGATTATTTACCATCTGTTTTCAACATACTCGCAGAAAGCATACATATCCTTGATTTCAAGTTTTGTACCGTCATCAAGAGTAACATCGCCATTCCAAAGTCCGTGAACCTGATGTGAATGCATTCTGCCTATTTTAAGGTCAAGGTCTGTATGGAAATCAAATGTAGGTGTCATTGTGAGATTAAATCTTCCGTCCTCAGAAACAATCTTCCAAGGCTCCATATATTTATCATCTTTAGGGAATGTTTCAACATCAACTGCACCGAACTTATGTGCTTTTCCATCATAAAAAATACAAGTTTCTGTGGCGTTACTTTCATTACCGATTGCCCATGTGATTTCAAAACCGAAGGTGTGTTTTTCACCATTTTCATCTGTAAGATATGTAGAGCCATTGCCCCAATACCATACCATTTCGTGAATTGTATTTACTCTGCCCCAGTCAAGACAAGCAAAAGCATCCTCTTTTGAGAATGAATAAACATCATTACCGATTCTCATTGTGCCTTCACAAGGCATACAATTCTGTTTTGTTGTCATAAAGTATCTTGTCGGGTCCTCGTCAAAAGGAAGAACTGTTGTAATGTTTTCGTGTCCGAGAGGAATATCCATAGTGAATTTGCACTCTACAACACCCTTATCTTTAGTAGGGCATCTGAACCACAAAGTTCTTTCTGTTTCTTTTGTATCAAAGTCAAAATCAGCCTTACCGATTTTATCTCTGTAGCGATTAGGAGCATCACCTTTTGCAGGTGGAATATGTTTGCTTCCACCCAAGAAAAATTGAGTACAATCAATTATTTGTTTGCCGTTCACCAAATCGACAAGTTTTGCTGCAACATAACCACCGATTTTAATGTTAGCAAAACTAATCTGAACCATATATTTTCCGTCAGAAACCTGATAAAAATCCCATTCTTTACGGCTCATAACACCGGATTTAACAAGATTTCTGTCATACTCAAACACATTGTGTCTTGCCCAGCCTTTTGCGTTTAAAGTACCGTCGGCATTAAGCAATGGTGTGCTTTCAGTATATTCAATCTGCTTTGATTTTTCCTTCCAATCCCAGAAAGGAATATAGGTTCTCTCCATTCTTATCTCTCCTTATATAAAATCCCATTTAAATAATTATACTCTTGATGCTTTTTAATTGCAATAATTTAGCAAAAGACAATTTCCACAAAAAAACACTGCAGTTATACATCATAACACACAAAAACCTCTGTCAAACATAGCAGAGTTTAATTTATTCAGTTGTTTAATTACATTATTTATCTTCTTCTGCATGAAAGTACAAATCATATCCATCAATAGTCATAACCAATTCAGGCATTTTTCTATCTTGAGAAGTAATTTCGGACACTTTCATATAACCCTCTTTACCTTTGATTATAATTTTGTAATCGTCATTACTATCAGTAATATACATTTCCTCATAAGCACCATCAAAGGTCTTATCTCCGGTTTTATCTTCAATGATAATTTCACCATCATTTGCAGTAAGTAAAAATTCTGCCACTCTTACATCAGGTTTTGCAGAATCTTCTTCATCGGATACCACAACAAGACCATCTTCAAGACTGATTGCCCGGTCAAGTGCCCATTTATAATCTTCAATTTTTATTTCGTCTTTTCCACAAGCTGAAAAAAACATAGTCATAGTACATATGAGCAATACGAGAATTATTCTTTTCATACTTTCACCACAAATCCATTATATTTTTCGGTAAAATCTTACTCTTGATTTCAATTATATCATCAACGAAGATTTCCGTTTTATCTGCAAAGCTGATTATTCTTTCAGCATAATCATATTTTTTTATATTTCCTGTAAAATCAATATACATTCCGCCTGCTTTCTCACTGTCAGGAATGAAATAAGTAACAGTTATTTCAGGTTGATGGTAAATATGCTCCATAATATAATTAAATTTATCGTCAAGAATAGCTTTTGACATTTCATCAAGCTCAATTTTTTTATCAGTCAGTCTTGCAGTTTCGCGAATAGCCTCATCGTGACCAGTAAGTGCCGCAAATGGTGCAAACTGTGCCGCACGGTCATAAAGTGACATGTGAGGTCTTTTTTTTGACTGATAATGGGGAAGATTTATAATATCATCGTAGTTTTCCGACATATGTCACACTCCTTTTTATGCCTTATGCCCACCAATCTGCCTGTTTCTCTCTTTTGCGGTTGCACCTTCTTCAAGATTCATTCCCTTAAGAATTGCATTTTTACCATATTTTTTCTTGATATTTAAAACTGCTTCTTGCATTCGTTTTTCTTTTTCAAGCAGTTTTTCCTTTTCGCTTTTCTGTTCATAGTCTGTAAAAAGATCAAGTTGTTCTATCTGATTAGTTTTTACATCCTTTTCCCTTTGCAGTTTGCATACGGCTATAGTTATACGTCGCACAAGAAGACTTTTATCCACAATTCTGTCAAAAAGTTCCATTGTCGCTTCCACAATCAATTTGGATGATGACGTATATGTTTCAAGATTTGCCGTACCGTGAGCGTGTTTCGGTACTTTGCGTCCGTAAAAATCCGTTACGACATCACCATGATAATGTATGTTCGCATTGGTCAGATTATCAATATCGTAGCCTATTGTCAGAACTACCTGATTTGTAACAATGCCTTTTTCCACAAGGTCAAGTGCTAAAAGTTCTGCCATTTCCCTTGTGACAAGTTTTGCTTTGTCAAAGAAATACGGTTCTTTCAAAACCTGACCTGAACTTAAACTGTTGGTTGACGGCTTATACTCTTTTATTTCTTTTATTGTGCAGGGTTCCCAACCCCAGGCATGGTCAATGAGCAATTCTGCATTCACACCAAAAAGTTTATAAAGAAAATCCTCATCAACCAACGAATATCTCGCAACATCACCCATTGTGTATATTCCATACTTTTCGAGTTTACCTGCATATCCTTTGCCTACACGCCAGAAATCTGTAATCGGTCGGTGTGACCATAAATTTTTACGATAACTCATCTCGTCAAGTTCAGCAATACGCACGCCGTCCTTATCCGCAGGAATATGCTTTGCCTCAATATCCATTGCAATTTTTGCAAGGTACATATTTGTTCCTATTCCCGCTGTGGCTGTTATCCCCGTGGTTTTAAGAACATCCTGTATGAGCTTTTTTGCAAAATCGTGAGCGGTCAGTTTGTAAGTCGCAAGATAATGCGTAATGTCAATAAAAACCTCATCTATTGAATAAACGTGAATGTCTTCAGGAGCAATATATTTTAGATACACATTATAAATCCGTGTGCTGTATTCCATATAATATGCTATTCGTGGTGGTGCAACAATGTAGTCAAGTTCCAAAGAAAAATTTTCACGTAATTCATCTGTATTACAAGATTTTCCCGAAAACTTTCTTTCCCTGATATTCCTTAATCTTTGATTGTTAATCTCATTAACCTTTTGCACAACTTCAAATAATCTTGACCTGCCGGAAACACCGTAAGCCTTTAAAGATGGTGTTACCGCAAGACAGATTGTCTTTTCAGTACGGCTTTTATCCGCAACAACAAGATTTGTAGTCAATGGGTTAAGACCTCTCTCAACACACTCTACCGAGGCATAAAAAGATTTTAAATCTATACAAAGATATTTCTGCTCTGCCAATTATGCCTCACATCCTTTTTACACACTTTAATATTATGATATAATATTCCCCACTCAAATTCAATTATTTTTTGTCATATTTGGTCATAAAGTTACTTTTTCATCTTTACAAATGAGTAAAAACAAATTATAATTACTTTATCTAAATAATGAAAGGAAGGGGTTCCGATTATGGAAAAGGGACTTAAAAAGCAATATGGGCTTTTAATGGCTATCTGTATGGTTGTAGGTACCGTTGTAGGCTCAGGTGTTTTCTTTAAGGCTCAGACAATTCTTGAAAAAACAAACGGTGATATGCCTATGGGTATCATCGCTTGGATCATCGGTGGCGCAGTTATGATTTTCTGCGTTCTCGCATTTTGTGTTATGGCTCAGCGCTATGAAAAAGTTAACGGCGTTGTTGACTACGCAGAAGCAACAATAGGCAGCAAATATGCTTATTTGATGGGTTGGTTTACAACTACAATCTAT
>JAZNIQ010000048.1:0-4970 GCA_045577555.1 Candidatus Fimenecus sp. | reverse complement strand
CCTACACCACCTTGGAATTCAGCAGCTTCGTCAGTAAGAATATCACCATAAAGGTTAGGAAGAATAAATACTTTAAAGTCTTTTCTTCTCTTTTCATCAATAAGCTTTGCTGTTGTAATATCAATATACCATTCATCAGTTGTGATTTCAGGGTAATCTTTACCAACTTCTTTACAAATTCTGAGGAATTTACCGTCAGTTGTCTTGATAACATTAGCTTTATTGATGATTGAAACTCTTTCTTTACCGTTTCTCTTTGCATAATCATATGCAATACGAGCGATTCTGTCAGTACCTTCAGTTGTAGTAACAACAAAGTCTATTGCAAGCTCGTCAGTAACATTTACGCCCTTTGAACCAACCGCGTATGCACCTTCTGTATTTTCACGGAAGAAAGTCCAGTCAATACCCTGGTCAGGAACCTTAACAGGACGAACGTTAGCGAAAAGGTCAAGTTCCTTACGCATTGCAACATTCGCACTTTCAATATTTGGCCATGGGTCACCGGCCTGTGGTGTTGTTGTAGGTCCTTTAAGAATAACGTGACATTCTTTAAGTTCAGCAAGAACATCGTCAGGAATTGCTTTCATAACAGCAACTCTGTTTTCGATTGTAAGACCATCAATTACTTTAAACTCAACTTTACCTGCTTTCACATCATCAGCAAGCATATATTCAAGTACTCGTGCAGATTCTTTTGTGATAATTGGACCGATACCATCACCACCACAAACACCGATAATGATTTTATCAAGTTTTTCAAAATTAACAAATTCTTTTTGCGATTTAATTTTTTCATTTCTTGCAAGTTGTTCTCTAACAAGTGCTTCAAATTTTGCAAGTGCTTCTGAAATTAGCTTTTCCATTATTTTTTCTCCTTAAATTGATTCTTTAGTATAGTTTAAAAGGCCCCCAGCAAGGATAATGTCCTTCTGACGCTGTGAAAGGTCATAATTAATTACGTATTCTTCATTTGTAGTAAGATTGACAAGAATTGCAGGTTTATTATTAATAATTGCATCTTTAATGCCTTTAAGAGTTAATTCGTCTCCCTGTGTAATCTTATCGTAGTCATCTGCATTAGCAAATGTAAGTGGTAGAATGCCGGCATTAATAAGGTTTGCACAGTGAATACGAGCAAATGACTTAGTGATAACAGCTTTAACACCCAGATAGAGAGGAACTAAAGCGGCATGTTCACGAGATGAGCCTTGTCCATAGTTAGCACCACCTATTACAATACCTTTTCCTTCTTTTTTAATTCTTTCAGGAAATGTTTTATCGCATACACCAAAGCAATATTGTGAAAGGAATGGTATATTTGAACGATAGGGGAGGATTTTAGCACCTGCAGGCATGATGTGGTCAGTAGTAATATCATCACCAACTTTAAGAATAGCTTTTGCAGTAATATCATCACCCATAGGCTCACTTGTTGGGAATGGTTTAATGTTTGGTCCATACATTACTTCAACATTTTTTGCTTCATCAGGTGTTGCAGGCATTGCAATCATATTGTCGTTTATTATAAATTTAGTAGGAAGAATAATTTCAGGGAACTCACCTAAATCTCTTGGGTCTGTAAGATAACCAGTTATCGCAGATGCTGCAGCAACTTCGGGGCTTACAAGATAAATACCTGCATCTGCAGTGCCTGAACGACCTTCAAAGTTTCTATTGAATGTACGAAGTGATATACCGGCTGAATTAGGTGATTGACCCATACCAATACATGGTCCACAAGCGCTTTCAAGAATTCTTGCACCCGAATCAATCATATCTGCAAGAGCACCATTATGTGAAATCATATTAAGTACCTGCTTTGAACCAGGAGCAATAGAAAGACTAACCGAAGGATGTACGGTTTTACCTTTAAGAATTGCAGCAACCTTCATCATATCAAGAAGTGATGAGTTTGTACATGAACCGATACAAACTTGGTCGACTTTAATTTTACCGATTTCAGTAACAGATTTTACTTTGTCAGGCATATGTGGACAAGCAGCCATTGGAGCAAGTTCTGATAAGTTGATATCAATAATTTCATCATAAAAAGCATCTTCATCTGCTTTGAGTTCAATCCAGTCTTCTTCACGTCCCTGTGCTTTTAAGAAAGCTTTTGTAATTTCATCGGACGGGAATACAGATGTTGTTGCACCAAGTTCAGCACCCATATTAGTAATTGTAGCTCTTTCAGGAACCGAGAGTGTTGCAACACCTTCACCACCGTATTCAATAATTTTTCCAACTCCGCCTTTAACGGTCATAATACGAAGAACTTCGAGTATAATGTCTTTAGCAGCAACCCAAGGACTGAGTTTGCCTGTAAGATTAACTTTCACCATTTTAGGCATTGTAATATAATATGTACCGCCACCCATAGCAACTGCAACATCAAGACCACCTGCACCCATTGCAAGCATACCGATGCCGCCACCAGTAGGCGTATGGCTGTCAGAACCAATTAATGTTTTACCTGGTTTGCCAAATCTTTCGAGATGCACCTGATGACAAATACCATTACCAGGACGAGAAAAACGAATTCCACGTTTTTTAGCAACACTTTGAATAAATCTGTGGTCATCTGCATTTTCGAAACCTGTCTGTAATGTGTTATGGTCAATATATGCAACAGAAAGTTCTGTCTTAACTTGTTCAATTCCCATAGCTTCAAGTTCAAGATAAGCCATTGTACCTGTAGCATCTTGAGTTAATGTTTGGTCAATTTTAAGCCCAACCTCACTACCAGGTGTCATATCACCGCTCACAAGGTGAGAGTTTATAAGTTTTTGTCCGATTGTCATACCCATTTTGAATCACTCCTTGGACTTTTTCATTTTTTTAACAATCTTTTTTTATTTTATTATATTGATATTATTTTGTCAATATATTTATATATATAAAATGATTTTTTAACAAAATATTGATATTATTTTTTTCTTATGGTACAATATTTAGGAAATTTATGCGAATAATATGACCATATCTTAATTTGTAATTTTAATAATTTTACAGGTGGTTGTGTTATGTGCAATAATATAAATACTAATGAGTCTTCTTCAAATTCGGAAATATATGATAATGGCGGTTTTTCTGTTAATAAAGAAGGTAAAAGAATACATTGTTTAACTATAATTGGTCAAATTGAAGGTCATTATTTACTTCCTCCAACTGATAAGACAACAAAGTATGAGCATGTTATTCCTCAACTTATTTCTGTAGATGTGGATGATAATATCGATGGCTTATTAATTATTTTAAATACTGTTGGTGGCGATATTGAGGCTGGTTTAGCTATTGCTGAATTAATTTCCGGAATTAACAAGCCAACGGTTTCCTTAGTACTTGGTGGAGGTCATTCTATTGGCGTTCCATTAGCTGTTTCTGCAGATTTTTCTTTTATTGTACCAAGTGCCACTATGACTATTCATCCTGTTAGAACCAATGGTCTTGTTCTTGGTGTTCCGCAAACATTGTCAAATCTGATTAAGATGCAGGAAAGAATAGTAAATTTTGTTTGTAATAACTCAAAAATTAATGATGCACGTTTTAGAGATTTAATGCTTTCTACAGGTGAACTTGTTATGGATGTAGGTACAATTCTTGATGGCAATCAAGCTGTAAATGAAGGCTTAATTGATTCTATTGGTAATCTTAAAGACGCAATGTCATATTTATATTCAGAAATAAATAAACGGAGTTGATTTTAATGTCAGTATTTAAGGCAATTATTCTTGGTATTGTTCAGGGTGTAACTGAATTTTTACCTATTTCGAGCAGTGGACATTTATCATTATTTCAACATTTTCTTGGTGTTGGTGGAGAGGGTTCACTTTTGTTTTCAGTACTCTTACATTTAGGTACACTTATTGCTGTTTTTATAGTTTTTTATAAAACAATTTTCGAGCTTATTACAGACGCTTTTGGTTTGTTTAAGGATGTTTTTACTGGCAATTTCAAATATAAAGAATTAAAAGGCAAAAAGAAAATGCTTGTTATGTTTGTTTTTTCGTGTATTCCACTTTTGTTTCTTTTGATTCCAGTTGGCAACGATATGAAGCTTATGGATGTTCTTGGTGGATTTTCAGAAGATAATAGTATTTTACTTGAAGGCTTTTGCTTTTTATTTACTGGTTTTTTATTGCTCACATCTACATATGTTTTTAAGAAAAAAACTTTAGTTCGTGATGTTAATACATTAGATGCATTCGCTATTGGTATTGCCCAGGTTTTTGCAGCAGGTTTTCCCGGAATATCCCGTTCCGGTTCAACAATTTCAACAGGTATGATTTGCGGTGTTTCTAAAGAAAAAATGGTTGAATATTCATTTATTCTTGGAATTCCAGCGATACTTGTTGCTAATGTTGTTGAACTTAAAGATGCAATTGAGGTTGGTGACGAGCTTGAACTTTTACCAACTATTATTGGTGTTATAGTTGCGGCTGTTGTGGGTGTTGCTTGCATTAAATTGTTACAATGGATTTTAAAGAAGGATATGTGGAAATATTTTGGTTATTATTGTCTTGTGATAGGCGTTATTACAATTGTTTGCAGTATATTAGGATTATAATTTGGAGAGAATTTAAATGGCTCAGCAGAAGAAAAAAACAACAAATAAAAATACAAATAAAAGAAAATCAGCAAAAAATGAATTGATTATTAATAAACAATTGTCTGCAATAATACTTTTTGCTGTATCTGTTCTTTGGTTTTGCTTATCTATTATTGATGCAGGTGGAATTTGGGGAGCATTGCGAACATTTATGTTTGGATTATTTGGCTTTTGTTCGTTTATTTTCCCATTAGTTATGCTTGTCATTGCAGTTCTTTTAGCACTCGATAAAACGGACAAGAATGTTGTTTCAAAAATTATTCAAGCAGTAATTGTAATAACAATTTTCTGTAGTATAGTTCATGTTGGACAATGTAGTAATGAAAATACACATTTTGAGGCTATAAAGGATGCATAC
>JAZNIQ010000047.1:0-5715 GCA_045577555.1 Candidatus Fimenecus sp. | reverse complement strand
GCCGATGCTCTTGCAATGGCAATTTGCCACGCTCACGCAAGTGGCTCACTTATGGGACGATTAAATAAATTAAAATAAAGGGAAATTCTTATGATTTATTCAGTAACAGGAAATGTAGTTGACTTTGATGCTAATACTGTTTGCGTTGATGTGAATAGTGTTGCATTCCGTTGTATGACTACTCTTACAACATCTCAAAAATGTGCGTCAATGGGAATGAAAGTCACTTTATACACATATCTTAATGTCCGTGAAGATGCTATGGAGCTTTTCGGCTTTTATGATAAAACTGAAATGGACTGCTTTAAAATGCTTATAACGGTTAATGGTGTTGGACCTAAAATGGGACTTGCAATTCTCTCTGAATTAACTCCTGACAAAGTTGCATTGAGTATTGCAGCAGGTGACCACAAAGCACTTACCAAAGCAAATGGTGTTGGTCCTAAACTTGCGCAGAGAATTTGTATGGAACTCAAGGATAAGGTTGGCAAAACATTTGCAGGTGCAGATACTTCTGTTGATTTGACTGCTGTAAGTTCAACTCTTTCAAATTCCAATACTGCCGAGGCTGTTGCGGCTCTTGAAATGCTTGGATATTCACAGAGTGATGCAAGTGTTGCAGTGAGTAAAATTGACCCATCACTTTCAGTCGAAAATATTATTAAACAAGCACTTAAAATGCTTTCACTTAACTAAGGGGGACTAACAAATGGATTTCGAAAACGAAAACAGAATAATGACTCCCGGTTTTACAGAAACAGACCATGATATTGAAATTTCTTTACGCCCGAAGGTGTTGACAGAATATATTGGTCAGGAAAAAGTAAAAGAAAACTTAAAAATATATATTGAAGCAGCAAAAAGTAGAGGGGATACTCTTGACCATGTGCTTCTCTATGGCCCTCCAGGATTGGGTAAAACAACACTTGCGGGTATTATCGCAAATGAAATGGGTGTGCAGATTCGTGTAACATCGGGTCCGGCAATTGAAAAACCCGGTGACCTTGCGGCGCTCCTCACAAACCTTAATGATGGTGATGTGCTTTTCATAGACGAAATTCATCGTCTTTCCCGTGCGGTTGAGGAAGTCCTTTATCCCGCAATGGAAGATAATGCACTCGATATTATCATCGGTAAAGGTCCATCTGCAAGAAGTATCCGTCTTGACTTACCCCGATTTACACTTGTTGGTGCAACAACTCGTGCAGGTCAGTTAACAGCACCTCTCCGTGACCGTTTCGGTGTAATTTTAAGACTTGAACTTTACACTCCCGAAGAACTTGCACAGATTGTAAAACGTAGTGCAGGAATTCTTGATATATATGCAGATGACAGCGGTGCGTTGGAAATCGCATCACGTTCACGTGGTACACCAAGAATTGCAAATCGACTTTTAAAACGTGCTCGTGACTTTGCACAGGTTATGAGTAACGGTGTAATCAGTGAAGATAATGCTAAAATTGCTCTTGGCAGAATGGAAATTGACGAAATTGGTCTTGATAATATTGATAGACTTATGCTTACTACTATGATTCGCAATTTCAATGGTGGTCCTGTGGGACTTGAAACAATAGCAGCTACAATTGGTGAAGAGGCTGTGACCATTGAGGATGTTTACGAACCATATTTAATGCAAATCGGATTTTTGGCAAAAACTCCACGTGGCAGAGTTGTAACACCTTTGGCATATAAACATTTAGGGTTAGATACCCAGACATCACTTTTATAAAAAAGGAGAATAAGAATGGGCAGACTTTTCGGAACAGACGGCGCAAGAGGCGTTGCAAATACAGAACTTACTTGTGAACTCAGTATGCAAATTGGTCGTGCAGCAGCAATGGTGCTCAGTAAAAATTTAAACGGTAAAAAACCTAAAGTGCTTATCGGTATGGATACCCGCGCATCTTCCGAAATGCTTGAAAATGCAATTACAGCAGGTCTTTGCTCCGTTGGTGCTGATGTTTTACAACTTGGCGTTGTGCCAACTCCTGCAGTTGCTTTTTTAGTTCGTGAATATGGTTATGATGCAGGTGTTATGATTTCAGCATCACATAACCCTTGTGAATATAACGGAATCAAAATTTTCCAGTCAACAGGATATAAACTTCCTGATGCACTTGAAAATGAAATTGAAGAAATTATTCTTGATAATGTAACAGAAATTCCAACACCAATTGGTGGCGAAGTTGGCAGAGTTGCAAGAAAGTTAGATGCAATTAATGATTATATCGAACACCTTCTTACAGCAACAAATATGAGCTTCAAAGGTTATAAAATTGCTCTTGACTGTGCAAACGGCTCATCAAGTGTTTCTGCAGAAGAAGTTTTCACACGTCTTGGTGCAGAAGTTGTCGTAATCAGTGCAGAGCCTGACGGTGTTAATATCAATAAAGATTGTGGCTCAACACATCTTGAAAATTTACAAAAATGTGTTGTTGAAAACGGTTGTGATTTAGGTTTTGCCTTTGACGGTGACGCTGACAGAATGTTGGCGGTTGACCATACAGGTGCTGTTGTTGACGGTGATAAATGTATTGCAGTTTGTGCAAAGCACATGAAGGCTTTAGGCAAACTTAAAAAAGATACTGCAGTTGTTACTGTTATGAGTAATATGGGCTTCTTTAAATTCTGTGACGAAAACGGAATTAAATGCGAAAAGACAAAGGTCGGTGACCGTTATGTTCTCGAAAATATGAGTGCCAATGGTTACAGCATTGGCGGTGAACAGTCGGGTCATATTATTTTCTTGCAATATGCAACAACAGGTGACGGGCAGCTTTCAGCAATCCAAATTCTTGCAGTTGTAAAAGATACAGGAAAAACACTCAAGGAACTTGCCGATGAAATGGAAGTTTATCCACAAGTGCTTATCAATGTCAGAGTTTCAAACTTTGGTAAAGCACAGTTCCAAAAAGATAAGGAAGTACAGAATGCAATCAAGCAGGTTGAAGAAAAACTTGGTGCAGACGGCAGAATCCTTGTTCGTCTTTCAGGTACAGAGCCGCTTGTCCGCGTAATGCTTGAAGGCAAAGATTATGATAAAATCAAGGAATTGGGCGAAAGTGTCGCTCAGGTAGTAAGAGAAAGGTTAGTATAAAATGCGAGTTGCCGATAATTGGAAAGATTATGAACTTATTGACTGCTCCTGCGGTGAACGACTTGAACGTTGGGGGAATATCACATTAATTCGTCCCGACCCACAGGTAATATGGAAAACTGAAAAGAAAAATCCTCTTTGGAAAAAAGCGGATGCCGTGTATCACCGTTCACAGACAGGTGGCGGTAATTGGGAAATCAGAAATATAATTCCCGATTTTTGGACTATCGGCTATCGTAATTTGACCTTTAACATAAAAACAATGGGATTTAAACATACTGGTTTGTTTCCTGAACAGGCTGTTAACTGGGATTTAACTGCTGACATTATTAAGAATGCAGGCAGAGAAGTAAAAGTTCTCAATCTGTTTGCCTATACAGGCGGTGCAACTGTTTCTGCACTTAAAGCAGGTGCTACAGTCTGCCACGTTGATGCATCAAAGGGCATGACACTTTGGGCAAAAGAAAATGCCGTGTCTTCAGGTGTTGCAGAAAAGCGAGTAAGATGGATTGTTGATGATTGTATCAAGTTTGTTCAGCGTGAAATTCGTCGTGGCAATAAATATGATATTATTATTATGGACCCACCATCTTACGGCAGAGGTCCGGGCGGTGAGGTTTGGAAACTTGAAAACGAAGTTTACGGATTTGTTGAACTTTGCAGTCAGGTTTTATCCGACGACCCACTTATGGTGCTTATAAATTCCTACACAACAGGGCTAAGCCCATCAGTTATGGAATATATTTTAGGTGCTGTTGTGAAAAAACGTTTCGGTGGTAAAGTCACGGGTAGCGAAATTGGACTTCGTACTACTGAAAACGGATTAATTTTACCTTGCGGAGCAAGTGCAATCTGGAGCAAAGAATGAGTATTATTGAATTCAAAAATGTGACATTCCGTTATGAAAATGACGAAGATGGTGTTGTGTTAGCACCTGCTGTAAAAGATTTTTCACTTTCAATCAATGAGGGTGAGTTTGTAGCAATTCTCGGTCATAATGGCTCAGGTAAAAGTACGTTGGCAAAACTTGCAAACGGACTTTTATTACCTGAAAGTGGTGATGTATTTGTCAGTGGAATGAACACAAAAAATGAAGATGACGATTTAAAAATCAAACAGACCGTGGGTGTAGTTTTCCAAAATCCCGATAATCAGATTGTTGCAACTATTGTTGAAGAAGATGTTGCGTTCGGTCCCGAAAACCTCGGGATTGAGCCTGCAGAAATTCGTCGCAGAGTTGATAATTCCCTTAAAATTGTCGGTATGTATAAATACAAAAATCACGAGCCCCATAAACTTTCAGGCGGGCAGAAACAGCGTGTTGCAATAGCGGGAATTATCGCTATGGAGCCTTGTTGTATTATTCTTGACGAGCCCACTGCAATGCTTGACCCTGAGGGCAGGCGTGATGTTATGAATGCTATCAAGCGTCTTAATCGTGAGTTGGGAATTACAGTTGTTTTCATCACTCATTATATGGAAGAGGCGTGCGAGGCGGACAGAATTGTAATTATGGATGACAGCCGTTTAGCTATGGACGGCACTCCTAAAGAGGTTTTTGCCGATACAGATAAAATCCGCAGTTTAGGTCTTGATGTACCCCAGACCTGTCTGTTGGCAAAAATGCTTAAAAATGACGGAATTAACTTGAAAAATGATTTGTTGAGTATTGACGAATTAGTTCAGAATATAGATGATTTATTGAAAGGTCAGTAAAATATGTCCCACCTTGAAACTAAAAATTTAACATATGTCTATGGTGAGGGCACTCCTTTTAAAATCACCGCACTTGACAATGTGAATATCAGTCTTGAAAAGGGTGAATTTGTTGCGGTTATCGGTCACACCGGTTCGGGCAAAAGCACGTTAGTTCAACACCTTAACGGACTATTAAAGCCAACTGACGGAAAAATCTTTCTTGATAATGAAAATATCTGGCAGTCAAAATCAAAGATTTTTGATACCCGTTTCCGTGTTGGACTTTGTTTTCAATATCCCGAATATCAACTTTTTGAGGAGACTGTTTATAAGGACATTGCCTTTGGTCCTACAAATATGGGACTTTCAAAAGGTGAGATTGACGAAAGAGTAAGAAAAGCCGCAAAATATGTCGGCATTCCCGATGATATGCTTTTAAAATCACCATTTGACCTGTCAGGCGGTGAAAAAAGACGTGTTGCCATTGCAGGTGTAATCTCAATGGAGCCTGAAATTCTTATTCTTGATGAACCTACAAGCGGACTTGACCCAAGAGGTCGTGAGCAAATACTTGCCCTTATTAAAAATTATCGTGAAGAAACAGGAAAAACAGTTATAATCGTGTCACACAGTATGGACGATGTTGCCCGATTTGCTACAAAAGTAATTGTTATGAACAATTCTAAAGTGGAAATGTCAGGTACAGTTGATGATGTTTTTGAAAAAGCATCAAGACTGCGCGAAATCGGTCTTTCCGTACCTCAGATAACTGAAATTTTTATAAAACTTCGTGAAAAAGGATATCCTGTCAGCGAAAAAATTTATACAGTTGAGCAAGGATACCTTGAACTCAAAAAACTTTTTGAGGGGAGGGAAATTTCTTGATTAAAGATATTACAATCGGTCAGTATTTCCCTATG
>JAZNIQ010000046.1:0-19854 GCA_045577555.1 Candidatus Fimenecus sp. | reverse complement strand
ACGGCGCAGGCATGACATTCAAAGTCATGCCGACAGAGTGGAGCGCCTTTGCCTTCTTTCGAGGCGGGTCGAAAGAAGGTCGCCTCCGCTGAGGCGAAACTCCCCTCAAATCCTTTAACCAACAAACTCCTCAACGCATCTTCTGTAAGCTGCAACGGGGTCTTCAGCCGCCGTAATGGGTCTGCCAACAACAATGTAGTCAGAACCGATTTTCTTAGCCTCTGCTGGTGTCATAACACGAACCTGATCACCAATATCACCATCGGCAAATCTTATACCAGGTGTAACTGTAACAAAATTTTCACCACATCTATTATGAACTTTATCAGCTTCAAGTGGTGAACAAACAACTCCATCAAGACCGGCTAATTTGGCATTATGTGCATAGTGCATAACTACTTCATCAATAGGCTCTTTAATAAGCAAATCTCTCTCCATTACTTCCTGACTTGTAGATGTAAGTTGAGTGACCGCAATTAAAATTGGTCTTGTTCCATCAGCACGTGTAAGTCCTTCCAATGCACCCTGCATCATTGGAATTGCACCACCTGCATGAAGATTTTTCATATCAACATCAAGATTAGAAAGAACAGCCATTGATTTTTTTACAGTATTCGGAATATCATGAAGTTTAAGGTCAAGAAAAATTTTATGACCTCTTTCTTTAATTTCTTTTACAATTGATGGACCTTCTGCATAATAAAGTTCCATTCCAATTTTTACGAATGGTTTGACATCTGTGAATTTATCAAGAAATGCCATAACATCAGCTTTGCTTGAAAAGTCACAAGCAATAATTACGTCCTTACCCATTAATGAGCGCCTCCTATAATTTCATTTATATTATTAACATTAAGTTTTGCTAATTCATTAGGCAAATCTTCAATAATGTTTTTACATGCAAATGGGTCAACAAGATTTGCAGCACCCACCTGAACAGCAGTTGCACCCGCCATCATTAGTTCAATAACATCTTTTGCAGTAGAAACACCACCCATACCAATAATAGGAATTTTAACTGCATCATAAACCTGATAAACCATCCTAACAGCAACAGGGAAAATTGCCGAACCAGAAAAGCCACCCATTTTATTAGCAATCACAGGTTGTCTGCGTTTAATATCAATCCTCATACCAAGTAACGTGTTAATTAAACTTATGCCATCTGCACCAGCTGATTCTGCCGCCTTTGCAATAGAAACAATGTCTGTAACATTAGGTGAAAGTTTAATAATAATTGGCTTTGTAGTAACTGCCTTAACCGCTTTAACAACCTTTTCAACCGCGACAGGTTCAGTACCAAAACTCATACCACCATTATGAACATTAGGACAAGAAACATTAACCTCAATCCAACCTACCTGCTCACAAGCATTAAGTTTTTCACATGTATAAGCATATTCCTCAATCGAAAAACCGCTAACATTTGCCATTACAGGTTTATTAAATACTTTTGCAAGTTTCGGTAACTCTTCACTGATAACTTTTTCAACACCGGGATTCTGAAGTCCTACGGAATTAATCATACCGGCAGTACATTCGGCTATTCGTGGTGTAGGATTTCCAAAGCGTGGGTCTTTTGTAGTTCCTTTAAATGAAAATGTACCAAGAATATTTATATCATAAAGGTCTGCAAACTCATATCCAAAACCATAAGTACCACTTGCAGGGATAATGGGATTATCAATCTCAATTCCGAGAAGATTAACTTTTGTGTTCACCATATTATCTCCTCCCTCTCAAGCACTGGACCATCTTTACAAATTCTTTTATTTCCATATTTTGTTTTACAGGAACATCCCATACAAGCACCAAAGCCGCAACCCATTCGTTCTTCAAAACTATATTGACCACTTGTAGTTGCAGTTGATTCAATTGCTTTAAACATCGGCATTGGTCCACAAGTATAAAAATATGAATATTCCGTGTCTATAAGAGCATCTGTAACAAAACCTTTAATGCCATAAGAACCATCAACAGTTGTTACTTTAATGTCAGCACCAAGTTCTTTAAAAGCATCTTCATAAAATATTTCATCTGTTTTATTAAAGCCAAGAATAACCGTAACTTTTTTACCTTCAGAAATAAGTTTTTTACAAAGATTATACATTGGTGGTACACCAACACCACCGCCAATAAGAACTGGCTTGTCCAATGATTTTGATGTATCAAAACCATTACCCAAACCACACAGAACATTAAGTTTTTCACCAATATTCATTTTGCTCATAACTTCTGTACCATCACCAACAACTTTATAAATAATGGTAATTGAGTTGTCATCATAATCACAGATTGAAATTGGTCTGCGAAGATAAAAACCATCAAGTTTGATATTAATAAACTGTCCAGGTGCAGTAATTGAACTTGTGTCACCTATAATAACCATTTCAAAAATACTTTCAGTTAATCTTCTATTGGATTTAATTTCATAAAACCCCTGATACATTATTGAGCCTCCCAAACAACTTTTCCGTTGCAAATTGTCATTAAACATTTGCCATAAACCTCTGTACCCTCAAATGGTGTACTTTTACCCATAGAAAGAAAATCATCAGGGTTTATTATATATTTTTCATTCAAATCAAAAACTGTTAAATCAGCTTTACTTCCAAGTTCAATTTTACTTCCGATGTTAAATCTCTTGTTAGCATTTATTGAAAACAATTCAACAAGTTTTTCAAGTGAAATAATATTTGTTTTAACAAAATGTGTGAACATTACTGGAAATGCAGTTTCAATTCCAACAACACCCATATTGCTCTTTTCAAGACCTCTACCTTTTTCTTTTGCACTGTGAGGTGCATGGTCAGTAGCAATCATATCAATAGTACCGTCAAGAACACCCTGAATCAATGCCACTTTATCACTTTCTGAACGTAAAGGAGGATTCATTTTAAATCGACCATCATCTTGTAAATCTTTATCTGAAAGAACAAGATAATGCGGACCTGTTTCACAAGTAATATTCACTCCATCTTTTTTTGCCTGACGAATAATTTCAACACTTTCTTTGGTCGAAATATGACAAACATGATAAGCACATCCTGTTTCTTTAACAAGTTCGATATCTCGTTCTATTTGTTTCCATTCACTTTCAGAACAAATACCTTTATGTCCGTGTTCCTCAGCATATTTACCCTTATGAATATAACCGCCGTTAAGTAAAGCATTAACTTCACAATGAGCAACAATCATTTTGTTATATTCTTTTGCAATTTTCATAGCATTAAGCATCATTTCATCGTTCTGAACTCCTCTACCGTCATCAGAGTATGCGATACACATTTCTGCCATACCTTGTAAATCAGATAATTCATTACCCATTTCATTAACTGTAATAGAGGCGTAAGGATATACATTTATCACAGCATCTTTTTTTATAATATCAATCTGCAGTTGTAAATTTTCTATTGAATCGGGAACGGGTTTAAGATTGGGCATAGAACAAACCGATGTATATCCACCACGGGCTGATGCTTTAGTCCCACTCTTTATTGTTTCTTTATAAGAAAATCCCGGCTCGCGCAGATGTACATGCACATCTGTAAAACCGGGAAACACATAACAATCTTTATAATCATAAACAAGATCTGCACATTCGGGTGATACATAATCAGAAATTTCGGCAATAATTCCGTCATTAATTAAAATATCTTTTTGACAAAATTCAGATTTAAAATAAATTGTTGCATTGCTGATTAACTGTTTCATTTTATCACCTGTAAAAAATCGAATTTTCATTCAATAAAATAATAACATATTAATATGTTGTATGTCAATAAAATCAAAGTACAATATATGTAAAAAGTGGAGTTCAAATACTCCACTTTTTTTGTTAAAATTAATAATTTTCTGCTTTCATCATAAAATATGCTTTCGGATGTGCACATACAGGGCAAACCTCCGGTGCTTCTTTACCAATATGAACATGACCACAGTTAGAACAAATCCACATCATATCTCCATCGCGTGAAAATACAAGACCACCCTCAATGTTAGAAAGGAGTTTCTTATATCTTTCTTCGTGGTCTTTTTCAATTTTTGCAACCATTTCAAAAAGAGAAGCAATATGGTCAAAACCTTCTTCTTTTGCAACTTTAGCAAATTCAGCATACATTTCAGTCCACTCATAATTCTCACCAGCAGCAGCGTCTTTAAGATTTTCAACTGTTGATGGAACTCCACCATCATGAAGAAGTTTAAACCAAATTTTTGCATGTTCTTTTTCGTTATTAGCAGTTTCCTCAAAAATCTGAGCAATCTGAACATATCCATCTTTTTTTGCCTTTGATGCATAGTAAGTGTACTTGTTTCTTGCCTGTGACTCGCCTGCAAAAGCTGTCATAAGATTAGCTTCTGTTTTTGAACCTTTAAGTTCCATTATAAATCACTCCTTAATTTTTTATATTATTATACCATATTTTTCAAAAATTACAACAATATATAAAAATTATTTTAAATGTGTTATTATATATTTGAGGTGAATGAAATGAGTAGAATAACTATTGAGCCTATTGGTTATATCCAAAATAATTATAAAGAAAAATTTGGAGTTCCAAGACAAAGCGGATTATCTGAATCAGTAATTTCAAAAATTCTTTTTGAAGATGATTATAAAGACCCCAATTATTTTAAAGGAATAGAAGAATTTTCACATATTTGGTTAATTTGGTATTTTTCAGATATAAATAAAAATCATATTAAGCCAACGGTCAGACCTCCAAAATTGGGCGGAAATAAACGTGTAGGTGTGTTTGCAACACGTTCGCCATTCAGACCTAACAGAATTGGTATTTCTTGTGTGAAAGTTATTAAAACTGAATATAATCATGAAGGTAAATCGATATTTGTTACCGGTGCTGATTTAATGGATGGAACTCCAATTATTGATATAAAACCATATTTACCATATACCGATTGTCGTCCGGATGCAACCAATGGATTTGCTTTGGATGATATAAATGGAAAACTTGAAATCAAATGTTCCGATGAACTTCTTAAAAAAATACCTTTTGATATGATTGATGGATTGTTCGAAACATTAAAGCACGATCCTCGTCCATCATATCAAAACGACTGTGAAAGAATCTACGGTATGAACCATGGTGATTTACAGATAAAATTTAAAGTCAACAATAATGAACTAATAATTACAAATGTTATATAAAAAATTAAGCACATCAATTTGATGTGCTTAATTTTTATAATTCTATCTTTCTGTTTTTAAAATAATATTCTTTATCATGGTCGTTAATTTCTCGTAATACTCTGCAAGGATTTCCAACTGCAACTACATTTGCAGGAATATCTTTTGTAACAACACTTCCTGCACCAATAACTGTATTGTCGCCAATAGAAACACCGGGTAATACAATTACACCTGCACCAAGCCAACAGTTTTTACCAATATGTACGGGAATGTTGTACTGATATGCAAGAGGACGTAATTCAGGTAAAATCGGGTGACCTGCAGTAGAAAGCACAACATTTGGTCCGAGCATAGTATAATCATCCACATAAATATGAGTATCATCCACAAGAGTTAAGTTAAAATTAGCATAAACACCTTTGCCAAAATGAACATTTTTTCCACCCCAATTCGAGTGTAATGGTGGCTCGATATAACAATCTTCACCAATTTCAGCAAACATATCTTTAAGCATCATTGCTCGTTTTTCTTGTTCCAATGGTCTTGTTGCATTAAAATCATACAACTTCTCCACAAAAGCAAGTTGTTCTGCAACTAAATCTTCATCTGCAGAAAGATATAAATCTCCACTATGTAATTTCTCACGTATATCCATTATTGCACCTTCATTATTTTAATATTTTCACAATCAATTATCTTTTTATATTTTCTTAAAGTTTTTTCTCTTGGGTTTATTTTAAAATTCTTAATAAAGATATTATCTGCATGACGAATAAAAATCCCAAATGCATTAATATTCCTGAAGCGATTACATTCGGGATATTCTTTTTCTTGCTCAGGAATTTTTAATCTTAAATCAAAATAATCCTTACCATCAGAGTATTTTAAATCAAAGTTTTCAAGCTTGACATCATAAATTTTTTGATTTGGAATGCCCATAATCATAATAGGAATCTCAATGTTATTTGCCTTAATATTTTTAATATTAATGTTTTCAATTTTTCCTTTACCATCAAGTTCAGTTTTTTTATCACCATTACGATTACAAAGTCTTATAAATAACGGACAAGACATGGAATCCATTTCAATATCAGAGATATTTATATTACTCACCTTTGCTCCATCGCAAGATTCTATTGATATTCCACTAAAGCCTGCAGGATAAATATCTGTCAAAAAGAATTTGCAGTTTTCAACACTAACATCACTAATATCAAGAGATGTTTCAGTTCCTATTTTAAATGCATTTGTGCAGGATATTACATCACAATCGTGAATATATATATTGCTCATTCCATTTTTACAAGCAACATCAAGATTATTCCTAATTTTTAAACCATCATCCCCTGAAGTTGTAATACTTCTGTTATTTTTGAGAGCAATCCCATCATCCGCTGTAGAAATAAAACAATTTTTAATAACAACATTTGATGATCCGCAAATATCAATACCATCACAATTTGCAATGTGGCGGTTATTGTTTATTACTACATTAGAAACATTTATATCAGTTGAAGAATTAATATTAACTGTCCACATTGCAGAATTTTCAAGAATAATATTATGCAATTTAATGTTGCTGCAGTTTTTCAAAAACATCAAGTATCCGTATTTACTCTTATGCGGAAAACGAATTCTTTTTCTGTACTCCTGACGTAACCCCCAAACATCTAAAGTCTTATTATAAGGTTCAATTTTTGGAGGTAAATATGGTTTTAAAGAGAAATAATTTCCTTCACCACAGATTTTACCAGGACCAATTATTCCAATGTTTTCACATTCTTTGGCAAATATCAATGAATTTTCGCTATAATCTTCAGAATTATGTGATGCTATAATTGATGAATCCTTAGCAATATATATAACAACATTACTTTTCAAATAAATTGTTCCGGCAGTATAATTACCGCCATCTATTACAACGAAACCTCCACCTTTTTTGTTGCAATAATCTATTGCATTATTAATCATTTCAGCATTATTAACGGAAGTATTTCCAGCCACTGCAGAAAACTCTCTAATATATACTGCATTATCAAGTGGAATATTAAAATTATAATTAATATATTTTTCAAATGGAATATTCTTATAAAAATCTCCATTATAAATTTCTGTAAAAATATCACCATCATAAATTTTAAAATCTCGTTGAAATCTTGGAAAAAACGAACCCAAATGATTTATAAGTCGTGACAATGGTATCACCTCTTAAATATTTTATCATATAAAAAAATAATTGAAAAGAATAAATAAGTATTTTTTATGTAGAATTTCATATTCTATTATGAAGTAATATTTATGAGGTGATTAATATGTGTGGTATTGCAGGTGAAGTATCTTTTTCATACTCCGTTAAAAAAAATAAAGACTCATTTTTAAAGATGCAAAAAGTACTTGCTCCAAGAGGTCCCGACCAAAACGGAATATATATAAAAGATAATGTAGCGCTAATACATGCAAGACTTTGTGTTATCGATATTGAAAATGGAATTCAACCAATGACAACTGTTTATGGAGGAAAAGAATATACTATTGCTTACAATGGTGAATTATATAATACAAATGAAATTCGTAATATATTAAAAAAATATGGGCATAAATTCGTTGGGTATTCTGATACAGAAGTAGTTTTAAAATCATTTGTACAATGGAAAGAAGATTGTGTTGAAAAACTCAATGGAATCTTTTCATTTGCAATTTGGGATGATTATGAAAAAAAACTTTTTTTTGCCCGAGACAGAATGGGTGTTAAGCCATTATTTTACACAATAAAAAATGATAGTTTTATTTTTGCTTCTGAAATTAAATCATTACTTGAACACATATTTATTGAACCTGTAATTGACGAAAATTCTATTGCAGAAATAATGTTTATTGGACCAGGAAGAACACCAGGTTGTGGTGTATTTAAAGGTATTAACGAAATCAAGCCAGCATGTTGCGGATATTTTTCAAAAAGTGGAATTAAAATACGAAAATACTGGACATTAAAAGATAAAGAACATATAGATAATTTTGAACAAACAGTTGAAAAAGTCAGATATCTTGTTAAAGATTCTATTACAAGACAATTAATTTCTGATGTTCCAATTGGAACATTTTTATCAGGTGGACTAGACTCAAGTATTATTTCTTCAGTTGCCAATTCATATTTAAAAGAAAAAGGCGAAAAGCTTAAGACCTTTTCAGTAACTTATGATGAAAATGATAAGTTTTTCAAATCAAGTAAGTTTCAACCAAACAATGATAACGACTATATTAATACAATGGTTGAATATCTCGATTGTGAGCATCATTTGATAACATTAAATAATGAAGATTTAGCAAATTCTTTATATAAAGCTGTTGATGCAAGAGACTTACCCGGAATGGCAGATGTAGATTCATCTCTATTACTTTTTTGTAAAGAAATAAAAAATCACTGTACTGTGGCATTATCCGGAGAATGTGCTGATGAAATTTTTGGAGGATATCCATGGTACAGAGACAAAAATATTAGAGCAATCAACGGGTTCCCTTGGGCACAATCGACTAATTATAGAAAATCATTTATAAAAGATGATATTTTGATTCCCGATGCTGATGAATATGTATATTCAAGGTATAAAGATACATTAATAAATACATCGAAAAAAAATAAACTTTCTCCACTGGAATCAAGAATGAAAGAAATGATGAAATTAAATATAGATTGGTTTATGCAAACATTACTTGACAGAAAAGACAGAATGAGTATGTGCAATTCACTGGAAGTAAGAGTACCTTTTTGTGATTATCGCATCGCTGAATATCTATATTCTGTTCCTTGGGATATAAAAGATTATAATTCATATGAAAAAGGACTTTTAAGAAAGTCAATGGAAGGAATATTGCCAAATGAGGTCTTGTGGCGAAAAAAGAGTCCTTACCCAAAAACCCATAATCCAAAATATCTAAAAATTGTTTCAAAAATGTTATCAGATATTATTGAAAATGATTCATCACCTGTGCTATTATTTATAAAAAAAGAGGAGTTGAAAAATCTACTTATCACAGAACATTCAGAACCATGGTATGGTCAGCTTATGACAACCCCTCAAACAATAGCTTATTTTATCCAGATAAACTATTGGCTTGAAAAATATAATATAATCATAAAATAAAGGATGATTAAAAATGAAAAACGGAGATTTAAAAAAAGTTGCTTTAGTTGGTACTGGCTTTGTTGGAATGAGTTTTGCTTATGCCCTTTTAAATAGTGGAGAATGTGATCAACTTGTTCTTATTGATGTAAACAAAGTAAAAGCACAAGGTGAAGCAATGGATTTGAACCATGGTCTCCCCTTTGCAAAAAGAAATATGCTAATTTATGCGGGAGATTATTCGGATTGTCATGATGCCGATATTGTAGTTATTGCTGCTGGCGTTGGACAAAAAGAGGGCGAAGGAAGAATAGCATTACTCAATCGTAATCTTGAAGTTTTTAAATCTATAATTACACCAATTGTTGAAAGCGGATTTAATGGAATTTTTCTCGTTGCAACAAACCCTGTTGACATAATGACAAAAATAACTCTTGAATTATCCGGATTTGACAGTAAGAGAGTAATTGGAAGCGGTACAACACTCGACACAGCAAGATTAAGATATCTTCTTGGAGATTATTTCTCAATTGACCCAAGAAATATTCATGCATATGTTATAGGTGAGCATGGAGATAGTGAAATCGTTCCGTGGTCACAAGCTTATGTTACAACAAAAAGAATATATGATATTATAGATTCATCAAACGGCAAGTTTAAATTTGAAGACTTATATGGAATAAGTAAAAATGTGACAGGTGCGGCGCAAGAAATCATCAAAGCAAAATCAGCTACTTATTATGGTATTGGAATGTCGCTTGTAAGAATAGTCAGAGCAATTTTTGGTGATGAAAAAAGTGCATTGACTGTATCTGTAATGCTCAACGGACAATATGGTGTTGAAGGTGTTTATGCAGGACTGCCTGCTATAATCGGAAGAAATGGCGTTGAAGATATAATTGTTCTGGATTTAAAAGAAAATGAAAGAACTGCATTTATTGAATCTTGCAATTTCCTGAAAGAAACAGCTGAACAAATTGGATTCTAAAAACTAAACCACCCAATAAGGGTGGTTTAGTTTTATCTTACACTATCATATATCTCATAAAAATTAGATATAAATGTTGTACCTGCATGTTTACCATATGATATTAAACACCAAGTATCACTATCAAATTCACCAGAGTTTTCATTATATTGATATCCAGCCATAACATAATTTGCCTCATTTGCAACATAACCTGCCGCATCATTCATCAAATCCATTATTATAATATCTTCACCTGTATATTCTCTAATTGGCAGCATAGGGAATCCCTTTGCACCATTACCGCCCAAAAGAAGCTCACCAAATGTCTCACCTGGACTCATATACACTTTCATATTATCCCCAATTTCGAGATATCCAACTTCTGATACTGTATAATAATTACATTTTTTATCTTTTAAAACAAGATTATCAGCAACAGATGTTTTCCCTAACAAGGAAATTATTTTATTTTCAATTTGAACACAGAATTGAACATGTTTAATATTAAGAACAGGTTCCACTTCTTTTTTTGTAACAGTTGGAAGTCCTTTATACCATACCGTATATCCATCTTGTTCTTGATATTTAACAACATCAAGTCTATCCCCTGTACTTTCATTAAGTGCAATTCTTTCTGCATTATTCAAACTCATTCCAAGAAGAATATATCCGATTTCATAACCATAACGGATTGCACCATAGTGAGCAGAACCATCAATTCCATCGTTCGAATTAGAACGTGATGAACTAACTGTTGAAACATTACCTTGAATGAAAATGAAATTATATCCTGCAGCATTCATAACTTTTTCTGTGTACCAAATGAAATCAGCAGAGAATTTTCTATCAAGCTTTAAAGGGTCACTTTCATCTTGATTCCAATCATAACTTGCAGATTCAGGATGACATCCAAATGTTGCTACAATAGTAGGAGTTTTATTCGGGTTAAATGGAACAAATTCAAGTTTATAAATATTTGTATCAAAAGAAATTGGAGCAGTTCTATCAAAAAGATATTCTTCAATATCAAGAGATGAATAGTACATTTTACCTGTTGTCATATCAGAAATTGCTTGTTCAACAGCTTTTTTAGAACCTTCAATTAATGACTTAATAAATTCACGAGGAACACCATATTTAACATTATCAGTTAATGTATTGTTAAGAATACAACCTACAGGGTCAGTCCATACTCCTTGTGAATCAATACCTGTATGAATATGAGTGCATGAAACATTTATACTTACGATATTATTCATTTTCGCAATATCTTTTAATCCTTCACGAATCAATCGTACATCAGCATTAGCAAGTCCCATTGCATCCACAGAAATAAAAACTACATTTCCTCTGCCAGAACCATCATTTATCACGATAACTCTCGCCATCAAATCTTCGTAGTTCCCCTCTTCATCCTTGTACATTTCATTACCATAAACATATGGAATATATGCACCTTTTGCATAACGCTTTTCACCAAAGTCTTCGGGCAATACAGATGCTTTACCATATCCAAGACTCCACACTTTCTCACCCTGTGGTTCGTCAATAAATTTTTCCATACCAGAATAGAAATTATCATATGAGTTTACATCAAAATTTTCATATTCTAATACTGCAGAAGAATCAGGAATAATCAAATTAAATACTGTTCCTAAAACCTCATTAATAAGAAAGTCACTTACACGATTAAGTAACTTATATAAGAAAATTTTTGTTTCAATCGAGTCGTCAATTGAAGATTCTGAAGAAAAAACATAGTCACTAACAGAACTATATTGTTCTTCAGTTTCATGTGCAAATGCCAATGTTGGAGAAATCATACTCAAACAAAGAACAAAAGCAATTAATGATTTAATAATTTTTTTCATAAAATTACACTCCCTTATTTTTTAATCTATCTCTAATTTCATCCTTAAAAATGAAACGATATCCATTGTTAGATAACAATTCATCATTAACCATAAGTTTTCCGAGTCCATTAATTTTTGCTAACCTTGGCTCTTTAATTATTTCACATCGTATTCCAAGTTGGTCTGTAAGTCTATGGTTAATATCAAAAATTAAAGAACCTCCTCCACATAGCTTTATCCCATGGTCAGCAGCATCTGCCAATAAATCAGGAGAAATTTGCAAAATTCCATCATGAATTTTTTTAACCAAAATGTTAATTTCTTCATCAACATAAGGAAAAATTTCCGATGATGTTACCTCAAACGAAATCGGCATATTATCCAGATAACTTTTGCCTGAAACAAACAATGCTGATTCACACTGTCTGTCGACTGCAGAAGTAATTTTGTTTTTTATTTCTCTGGCAGTATGAGGACCAATCAAAATATCTCTATCTCTTTTTAAATGATTAACAATAGCTTTATCTATTTCATAACTACCATATTTAATATAGCCTTTTGCAGCAATACCACCCATAGAAATAATGGCATATTCAGTTATATGGTGTCCGATATCTAGAACCATTCTTCCGCCTAATTTGTCTGTTGAAATATTACAACCGAACGCGGATGCAAGAATTCCGTCAATCATACACACACGCCCTGCACCAGCTAATGTAACAACGTCTAAAAATGTCTTTTTTTCAAGATAAGAAATATTTGTAGGTAAAGAAATAATAATATTGGGTTTATATATTCTGTTTCCGCAAACTCGTTGCAAATAATATCGCAACATTCTTTCTGCCATAACAAAATCAGAGATAACACCATTACTGATAACTTTAGATATACTTATATCGTCAATATATCTACCATTAACACTATCAGCGGCCCGACCAAAAGCAATTGGATTGCCTGTTTCATTATCAATGGCAACTGTTGCAGGTTCATCAACTACAACACCCTTACCTTCAGCAAAGATTTTTAATGATGAAGAACCAAAATCAATGCCAATTTTCATTCCTTTTATGGTATCATCTCCTCTCTTTTTAGTTCTTCTTAAATTGTTGTTTAAGTCTTAAATCCTTTGATAAAATTGTTTTTCTCAGTCTAATGTTTACCGGTGTTACCTCCATAAGTTCATCATCTTTTATAAATTCCATTGACTGTTCAAGGCTTAAAGTTGTATGTGGAACAAGTCTTAAAGCGTCGTCTGAACCTGAAGCACGAGTATTTGTTAAATGCTTTGTTTTGCAAATATTACAAGTTAAATCCTCGTTTTTAGAACATTCACCAACAATCATACCCTCATAAACAGGAACACCTGGTCCGACAAATAAGCGACCTCTGTCTTGAGTATTAAAAAGACCATATGAAGTACTTGCGCCTGTTTCATGAGCAACAATTGAACCTCTTTCACGGGTTTCAATTTCGCCTTTATATGGTTCATAACCTAAAAAAAGATTGTTCATAATACCATTACCATTTGTGTCTGTCATAAACTCTGAACGATAACCAATTAACCCACGAGCAGGAATTTTAAATTCAAGATGCGTGGTTCCGCCATCACGTGTTCCCATATTTTCAAGTTCACCTCGACGTGAACCAATTTTCATCATAACAGTACCAACATATTCTTCAGGAACTTCAATTATTAATAACTCTATAGGTTCTAAAAGAACACCGTTTTCATGTTTTGTAATAACCTTTGGCCGTGAAACCTGAAATTCATATCCTTGACGACGCATTGTTTCGATAAGAATTGAAAGGTGTAACTCGCCTCTTCCTGATACTTTAAAAGTATCTGTTGATTCAGTATCTTCAACACGCATGCTTACATTTGTTTCAACTTCTTTATATAATCTGTCTCTTAAATTTCTTGATGTAACAAATTTACCTTCTTTACCAGCAAAAGGACTATCATTTACAATAAAATTCATTGAAATAGTGGGTTCATCAATTTTAATAAATGGAAGTGGTTCAACACAATCAAGTGAACAGAGTGTTTCACCAATATTCAAATCATTAATACCTGATACACAGATAATATCACCAACAGCTGCAGAGTCAACCTCAACTCTTTTAAGACCATCAAATTGATAAAGACGTGAAATTCTGACATTTTGTTCTGTACCATCTGTTTTACAAAGAACAAGTGAGTCATTTCTGTTAATTCGGCCTCTTTCAACTCGACCTACACCAATTCTACCAATATAATCATCATAATCAAGACTTGAGAAAAGCACCTGAAGCGGAGCATCAACATCACCTATCGGCGGTTGAATATTATCAATAATAGCATCAAACAATGGACGCATATCTCCATCACGAACATTAGAATCAAATGAAGCATAACCATCTCTTGCAGATGCATATATTACAGGAAATTCAATTTGTTCATCATTTGCACCAAGTTCAATAAATAAGTCAAGAACTTCATCAATTACTTCATTTGGACGAGCACCCGGTCTATCAATTTTGTTAACTACAACAAGGACTTTCTTCTCAAGTCCTAATGCTTTTTTTAATACAAATCTTGTTTGAGGCATACAACCCTCAAAAGCATCAACAAGTAATAAAACACCGTCAACCATAGTTAAAATTCGTTCAACTTCACCGCCAAAATCAGCATGTCCAGGTGTATCCACAATATTAATTTTAATATCATTATAATGAACAGATGTATTTTTAGAAAGAATCGTAATACCTCTTTCCCTCTCAAGGTCATTCGAGTCCATTACCCTATCCTGAACAACTTCATTTACTCTAAAAATGCCACTTTGTTTTAAAAGTTCATCAACAAGTGTTGTTTTACCATGGTCAACGTGAGCAATAATTGCTATATTTCTGACATCTTCTCTTTTATTCAAAATTTTCACCTTCAAAATTTTTTACTGAATTATTTTACCACTTTATGGAGCATTCTGCAAGATAAACATCAGTAAAAAGTGTCTTATATCTTTACAAATCTTTAAAAATGTTCTAAAATTTAAGAAAAACATACGGAGTGATATATCTATGAATAATGTTGTTAATTTAAAAATATTGTCATCACTTGAAAAAATATATCACGGTGATTCATTACCTATAAATGATTATCATGGTTTTTCAATGTTATTAAATGAAAAAAAATCATTTCAAATTGCAGTGGAATGTGATAAAGCTTTTATTGGTAATATATCATTTAACACATTATTTAATAATATAAAAATATACTCTGTTGAACATATTAAATCTGAACTGCCAATGGTAAAAGATGCTGATGACTATTATCGCTTTAGCCAAGATGGATATTATCCTGATTTACTTTTACCAATTAGTAATCCAATCAATTTCAAAAAAGGGATCAACGTTTTCTGGGTAGAAATATCATCTGATAATCTATTATCAGGACAGTATGATATTGTTATTTCAATTGTAGATGAAAATAATACGCTTTCTGAAAAGTGTATTAAAATTGATATTATTGATTATGAACTTGATTTTAATAATTTTATATATACTTGTTGGTTTCACACTGATTGCCTAATGTCATATTATAATTTTAAAGTATTTTCAGAGGAATATTGGAAAGTAACAGAAAACTTTTTAAAAGTGGCCGCAGAATATGGAATGACATGTGTCTTAACTCCAATTTTCACTCCCCCTCTTGACACAGAAATCGGCAAGGAACGACCAACTGTGCAATTAGTTGGTGTTACACTTAACAACGGAAAATATTCATTTAATTTAGATAAACTCACTCAATGGATTGAAATGGCTCATAGATGCGGAATAAAGTATTTTGAATTATCCCATTTCTTTACTCAATGGGGTGCACATCACGCACCAAAAATTATGGCTACTGTTGACGGTGAATATAAACAATTATTTGGTTGGGAAACAAAATCATCATCCAAAGAATATATTAATTTCTTAATTGAACTTTCTAATGAATTAAAAAAATATTTTAAAGAAAGAAATCTTCAAGATAAAGTTCTTATTCATGTTAGTGATGAGCCAAATTTTAAAGTATTTTTTGACTATGCAAGGGCATCAAAACTTATACATAAACTTTTTAAAGGATTTAAAATTGTTGATGCTTTATCCGATGTTTGGTTCTATAAATTAGGCATTGTTTCTAATCCAATCCCCTCAAATGACCACATCGATAAGTTTATTGGAAAATGTAATAATTTATGGACCTATTACTGTAGTGCTCAAAATAAAAAATATGTTTCAAATCGATTTTTCTGTAATGAATCCATAAGAACTCGCATTATTGGTTATCAAATGTTTAAATATAATATTAATGGTTTTTTACATTGGGGATATAATTTCTATTACAGCCAATTATCACGTGGATTGATTAATCCATTCATTGTTACCGATGCTGGTAAAGCATTCCCTTCAGGAGATAGTTTTATTGTTTATCCAAATAGTGATGGTACACCATATCATTCAATCAGACTTAAAGTATTTTTTGATGCGTTACAAGATATGGCAGCACTTAATACACTCGAAAAATTGACAAATAAAACAGAGTGTTTAAAAATAATTGAAGAAAACAACAAGTATTCAATAACATTTTCAGAGTATCCCCATTCAAACGAATGGTTACTTACCACTCGTGAAAAAATCAACTATCGAATTAAGGAACAAATAAAATGAAAAAATTTTTTAAAAGTATTAAAAATTTCATAAGAGAAACAGATAAAATACTTCTAATTTTATGTCTGTTAGCCTCTGCTTTTGGTTGTATTTCTGTATTAAGTGCAACACTTTGGACGGTTAATGACGGAGGTTTTTTTTCACGAGATTTTATAGTCATGACGGCTGCAGTTATTGCAGGTATATTTATTTCTATTATTATTTCAACTATAGATTTTGAGTTTATATTGAAACTCGCACCTGTTATAGGAATTTTCTGCGTTGGAATTATGCTTTTAACACTTGCAATTGGTGTTGGCCCTATTGAAAGACCTGATGCTAAAACATGGTTAAAAATAGGAAGTACGGGTATTTATTTTCAACCATCTGAAATTGTGAAAATAGGATTTATAATTACTTTTGGCGTACATATTAATAAATTAAAAAACAATATAAATCATCCATTTTCAATTCTACAACTCGGTGTTCATGCATTAATACCAACTGCACTTGTTATAAAATCAGGTGATATGGGCTCAGCACTTGTTTTTATGATTATTACTGTAGCAATGTTATTCATTTCAGGTTTACATTGGAGTTATTTTGTTGGTGGCGGTCTTTTGGTTTTAGCCGCCTTACCAATTATATGGATATTTTTACTTGATAATATTCAAAAAGAACGATTTTTAGCTTTAGCTTATCCTGATTTATATACTGATGTTATTTATCAGCAAAAACGTGGACTGGCCGCAATTGGTGGTGGAGGAATTACAGGTCAAGGTTTATTTAAGGGTGCATTAACACAAACACCGAATGCAATTCCTGAAGCAGAAAATGACATGATTTTTGCCGTTATTGGTGAAGAGTTAGGTATGATTGGCTGTATTGTCGCACTTTTATTGTTATCTGGAATTGTTATTAGAATAATAAACACCGGCAAACATGACAATATTGGCACTACTAAAGTAATGTGCTATGGTGTAGCAGCAATGATTGCGGGGCAGGTTATTATTAACATTGGTATGTGTTTGATGCTTTTACCGGTTATCGGTATTACTCTCCCTTTCTTCAGTGCCGGTGGTTCATCTAATTTATGCATCTATTTTTCTATTGGACTAATATTAAGTTTTTACAGATATAATCAGCAACGAGAAATGATACATGTTAGTCAGCAAAATATTTATAATCCATTTTCAGAGATTTGATTTCGAAAATATGATAGAACAAAAGAGGTCGCAATTTGCGACCTCTTTTTAGATTTTTTTAACAACACCCATATTTGCCATAATCTTTTTAGTGCCAACTTTATCAAATGCAATTTCCATGAGAATATCATTACCCATAGGACGAAGAGAAACAATCATACCTTTACCAAATACACGATGTACTACAGTCTCTCCGACAATAAAAGTTTCAGTTTGCTTTTTAGTTGAAGAATTAAATCCAACACCAAATCCACTTGTAATAGGTTTTGAGTTATTTGAACTTATATTTGATGAGACTTTTACAGGAGTGTGTTGTTTAACAAGTAACTCACAACACTCTTTAGGTAATTCTTCTAAAAATCTTGATGGTCTGTTATATTTTGTTGAGCCAAAAATCATTCTTGATTTTGTATTTAAAAGATAAAGCTTTTCTTTAGCGCGAGTAATACCCACATAAGCAAGTCTGCGTTCTTCCTCTATTTCTGTTGGGTCATAAATTGACTGCATACCAGGAAATACACCTTCCTCAAGGCCTGGTATAAACACAACAGGAAATTCAAGTCCCTTAGAAGCGTGAAGTGTCATTAATACAACTGTATCCGCATCTGCATTATAATTATCTATATCAGTAAGCAATGCAACCTCTTCAAGAAAATCAGAAAGTTCACCTTCAGGATTTTCTTCTTTAAACCGAATTAAGTTAGAATTAAGTTCATCCAAGTTTTGTAATCTTTCTTCCGCTTTTTCTTTATCAGCCATTGTCATAGCTTTATAACCTGTTTCATCAAGCAAGGATATAAAAACAGATGATGGAGATTCACGCATTAATAATTCTGAAAAACTTTCAATCATTTGAGTAAACTCAATAAGTTTTTGTGAGCTTCGTTTAAGTTTTTCATATTCATCAGCTGTCTTAAACACCTGAAACAAACTCAAATTCAAGGCATCTGCAATTTCTTTTGCTGTTGCAATAGTAGTTGCGCCAATTCCTCTCTTTGGAACATTTATAATTCTTTCAAGACGTACACTATCATCATGATTTGAAATAACAGAAAGATAGGCTAAAGCATCTTTAATTTCCATACGGTCATAGAATTTGTGACCACCAATAATTCTATATGGAATACCGCTTCTAACAAGACATCTTTCAATAGAGTTGGACATTGAATTCATTCTGTATAATACAGCAAAATCACTGAATTTTTTGTTTGAATTCATTTGTTTCATAATCTCATCAGAAATGAATTTACCTTCTGAATATTCATCTTCTAATGTATTTAAAATAATTTTATCCCCTGCACCATTTGATGTCCAAAGATTTTTTCCCTTACGTTGTTCATTGTTTGAAATTACAGCATTTGCACCATCAAGAATATTTTGAGTTGAACGATAATTCTGCTCTAATCTAATTACTTGTGCATTTTTGAAATTCTTTTCAAAACTTAAAATATTTTCAATGGTAGCACCACGGAATTTATATATACTTTGATCATCGTCACCAACCACGCAAATATTATTGTACCCTTCTGACAAAAGTTTAGTTAGGATAAATTGTGCATGGTTAGTATCCTGATACTCATCAACAAGTACGTACTTAAATTTATTTTGATAATATTCTCTTATATCATCATTCTCACTCAGTAATTTTACTGTATAAAAAATAATATCATCGAAATCCATTGCATCAGCATTTTTAAGCAATTTCTGATACTTCACATAGCATTCACCAATTTGTTTTTCACGATAATTTCCACTTCCAAAATTAAGAAATTCTTCAGGAGATATCAACATATCTTTAGCTTTGCTGATTTCACTAAGAATAGATTTATGTGGTAAAAACTTATCATCAATATTCAAAAGACGCTGACAATCTTTCATAACACGC
>JAZNIQ010000045.1:0-4791 GCA_045577555.1 Candidatus Fimenecus sp. | reverse complement strand
CTACAATCAGCTTCATCTCATGGATACATTCGAAGTAAGCATTTCTCGGGTCGTATCCAGCTTCTGTAAGTGTCTCATAACCAGCCTGCATCAATGCACAAACACCACCACAGAGAACTGCCTGCTCACCAAACAGGTCTGTTTCTGTTTCTGTTCTGAAAGTTGTTTCAAGAACACCTGCTCTTGCGCCACCGATTGCAGCAGCATAAGCGAGAGCTTTATCAAGAGCCTTTCCGCTTGCATCCTGATGAACTGCAACCAAACAAGGAACACCTTTACCTGCCTGATATTCTGAACGAACTGTATGACCGGGTCCCTTTGGAGCAATCATAGTAACGTCAACGAATGCTGGGGGAGTAATACAACCAAAATGGACATTGAAACCGTGAGCAAACATAAGCATATCGCCTTCTTTAAGGTTTGGCTCAATATCCTTTTTATACATATCAGCCTGTAATTCGTCGTTGATAAGTATCATAATAATGTCAGCTTTTTTTGCTGCTTCTGCTGCTGTGAAAACTTCAAAACCTTGTTTTTCAGCTTTTGCCCATGACTTGCTGCCTTCATAAAGACCGATAATTACATTACAACCTGACTCTTTAGCATTAAGAGCGTGAGCGTGACCTTGGCTACCATAACCGATAACCGCAATAGTTTTGCCGTCTAATAATGATAGATTACAATCCTGTTGATAAAACATTCTTTGTTGTGACATAGTAAAAATCTCCTAAAATAAAAATAATATGTTGTTTGACATCTTGTTTGCGTTGTCATACAACATATTATATATGAAAATTTTTTATTGTCAATACTTTTTTGAAATAATTCTTAAAATTATTCTAATGATATTTGTTCATTAAGCATTGCGTGATGCAGATGAATGGTAACCGCACTTTTTACACCTACAACATTTCTTTGCTTTAGGAATTTCATAATCATAATGTGGTCCTTGTATGCTTCTTCGGCAATGCTTTCAAGATTATAGTTTAACTCAATGGTTTTTTGGATTGTGTTTGTAAGAATGGGAAGAAACTGACCTAGAAACTCATTATGTGATGATTTAAGAATTGCACCATGAAAAGCACTTTCAGATTCTATTCGCTTTTTATCCGATGGGTCTTTTTTTATTTCACTCTGACATATTTCACCAAGTCTTAATATTTCCGCAATTTCTTCATCAGTTGCACGTTTGCAGGCAAGTGCCGCAGCCTCAGGCTCAAAAATCAAACGTGTTTCATATAAATCACGGAGAGTAACCTTTTTCTTTAAAAAGTCATTTACCTCAATATCCTGTGAATACTGGTCAATTTGGTCAGCAACAAATGTACCCTTGCCACGTTTAACAACAAGCACACCATTAGAAATAAGTGTACGAATAGCCTCGCGAAGCGTAGTGCGGCTCACACCTAATTCCTGTGATAGCTCATTTTCATTAGGTAACTTCTCACCATAATTATATTTATGCTCCTCAACAATCATCTTTTTGAGTGTTTCGGCAGTTCTTTGTGACAAATTTTGCATAAAACATTCTCCAATCAAGAAAACATTAAAACAACTATACACCATTATTTCAAAAAATGCAAAGATTATTTTGATTTAATCTGTGTGGTAACAATATGAGCAATCGCTTTAATACCTTTTGTAATGTATTTTCCAACATTACCTGAAATACCTGTTAAAACTGGATTTTTTAAATCCTTTTCGTTTATTCCGTCTGCATTCACAGTCTTTAATGTAATATTATCTTTTTCAAAAGAAGAGATACGTTCGTTTTTAGGTGCGGTAATTAATGCACCATCAGCAAAAGCACAGATTTCTGTCTTTTCATTATCTGTAAGTCCGTCTTGGGACAAAGGATAAATACCCAAAATCATAGTTTCAGAACTTCCATTATAGGACGGTGCAATACTTTTACCCTGGGCAGCAACTAACGTATAAGTGTCGAGAATCTCGTCATTAGCTCTGCCATGATGATGTCTTTGCATGCCATAGTAAGTACCAAATGGATTCATTCTTACTGTTTTATTTTTTTCCAATCTCATTGGACAGTGAGCCATTGATGAAAGTACCTGACGAGCGTTTGCAATAACAATACCACCGTTTTCATCATAAAGTCCTACAAATCCGCCTGTTAATTGGTGGTTGAAGGAATCAATTTTCTGATTTTTTTCGTCACATTCAGGGAAAGACTGTGTTCGAAATGAAGAAATATCATCCATAAAATTTCTTTTTATAACAGAAATATCACCGTCGAGCATAGGTGTAATTTGGAATGGTACGGTTTCTTTCCAGTTCATATCGCTGTATCGTCCTAAAGCAGAATTTTCTGTTGAAATTGATGTTGTTTCTGCTGTGTACGGGTATGAAACAGTAGTGCGAACAAAAATTGCATCCGAAAAATCAGTTTTAAAGAAATCGTAAGTAAAATTACCGGATGAAATTTCTTTAGGTAAATGTATTTCACCACTTACTCTTATGCCTTCTCCATTACCCGCAAGAGATAAAGGAGAGACAACAGTTTTTTCAAAACTATATTTTTTTTCACCATATGTAATGTATGACTGTAAAAACTCATAGTCACCAATTTTTCTGCCGTCAGAGTGTACAAAAGCAATCTGACCGCTTGGGGAGAACATAAATGACATGCGAGGTGTTTCAAGAAGGTTTTTAAATTCAGATTTTTTACTTTTACCATCAAAACCTATTTCAAGTTCATATTTCTTCTTATTTTTTTTGAATTTCATCATTATGAAAGCAGAAGAACAGTCATCAGCGGTTGGTACAGCAACAAAACTTTCAAGGTCTTTTGCATTAACTGTTATGCAAGAAATATCTGAAATTCGTTCTTTAATCTCCACTTGTACGCATTGTAGTAACGAGACGGTTGTGTTATGAACCGTAATTTTTTTTGTTTCAGGCAGTGCAACAATTTCATCAGCAATTACCTTATCACTGAGTTCAAGAGCAGTTTTTTCTCTTTGAATATTAAGTACAGGAGTTGCAAGGCCAAAATGTGTTGTTGACAGTAAAAGAACTCTATTTTTGAATGATGGAGAGAGCATATCTCGATTGCTTGTGATTTTTGCCATCATTCTTGCTCTTTCAATACGAGTCCATATTTTTCTGTTAAATGGCTTTTCAGACCATGAAGCATATCCTGTAAAATTGCCATCTGCAGTGTCGTGTGTAAACTCAATTTTGCCAATGGGATTATGGTTTTTAATATATCCGCCCGGAGTGTCAAAAACAATGTATGGTAAATCAGCAACTTCTTTAACAAGACCATGAATTCCATCTGTATTTGCGATTTTCCCTGTCATCTTGCCAAGGGAGATTGTTTCCCAAAAAATAGCATCTGCATCCATATTGATAAACAGAAAAAGGTCATTATTGATTTCGCCTGTTTCCTGTTTTTTACGTAAATTTTTAACCCATGCACGAAGACATCCTGCATCACAGACATCAGAATTAGAGTATGTAGGAATGATTGTCATACTTTCTCCGTTATATGTGTATGTGAGTGGATTAAAGGCTTCTTCATCACTTAGTTTTGGAATAATTGTTCTGAAAGCATCAAAAGGCACACAACTATAATAAAGACAAAGAGCCTTGATGCCTAATTTATTATACAGATGTACCTGAGAGGGAGTAAACATAACCTCTTGTGGACGCACTATCTTTTCGCAAGTACCAAAAATATCATTAAGACCGCTACCGTCAGGATTAGTTATTGCAAGGTTAATGCTTTCGCAGAATTCGTCTTCAGTCATAGCCGACAAAGCACCGTTGTTGTATCCCATAATGATATTCTCATCACCATATTTTTTAACACGTTCCTTCATCTTTTCGATGATATCAGGTGCATATTCAGGTAAGATTTTTTGAAGAGAAAAAAAGTTTTCTGTGTCCCAGGTGCCTTTAACGGGGATGCCTTTATTATTAAATTCTGTAAGAGTATCAATAATTTTTCTAATAATTCTGATGTCTGAGCCAAAGCCCAAATTGTCATTGGTATCCCCACGGTATGAGTGGTAACAGTTAACGTGAAAACCGAAAGCTATATGAATATTATTTTCAATCATTTTCGTATGCTCCTTTTCTGAAAGATGAACCATTACAAACATAATACCATAAAAACAATAAAAGTAAAACAATTCCTTTTCTTGTCAGAAAATTATAGGGAATAACGACTTCGGCATCCTTTAAAAATCGTGTTGTGATTATCAGCACCTTAATTGAGAAAAGCTATTTTTAATAAATTTGTATTTCCCCTTGAAAAATCTGTCGCACAAGTATAAAATATAATATATTATTGTAAGACTACATAATTGTAGGAGGACTCATTATGAATTTAAGAAGTGAAAATGTAGTTAAAGGTGTTGAAAGAGCACCTAACAGAAGCCTTTTCTATGCGATGGGCTATACAAAAGAAGAATTAGAAAGACCTTTGATTGCTGTTGTGTCTGCGCATAGCGAAATTGTTCCTGGTCATATTCATCTTGATAAAATAACAGAGGCGGTAAAAGCAGGTGTGCGCATGGCAGGTGGTACTCCTGTTATGGTACCCGCAATTGGCGTATGCGACGGTATTGCTATGGGACACATTGGTATGAAATACTCACTTGCATCCCGTGAACTTATTGCTGATAGTGTTGAAACAATGATTATGGCTCATGGATTTGATGGTGCAGTACTTGTACCTAACTGTGACAAAATTGTTCCCGGTATGATTATGGCGGCAGTTCGTCTTAATATCCCCGCAGTTGTATGTTCAGGCGGACCAATGATGTC
>JAZNIQ010000044.1:0-6883 GCA_045577555.1 Candidatus Fimenecus sp. | reverse complement strand
TTTATGACATTGTCTTCCTAAGACCCGCTTGGCCTCCGACTTGGCACGGTCAGAAACCTCTTAATTATTACAGAACAAGGCCAACCCGTTTTTGTAGTGAATTTGGTCTTGAGTCATTACCGTCAATGGATGCTGTGCGTCAGTTTGCAGAAGAAAGTGACTATTTTATCACAAGTGATATTTTCAACTCTCATCAGAAATGTAAAAACGGCAACAGAAAAATGCTCTATTACTTGCTTGAAAAGTATTATGAACCCGAAAAGTTTGAAGATTTAATCTATATGACAAATCTCATTCAAAAAGAATGTATTCAGGACGCAACTGAGCATTGGCGTCGTCATCGTGAACGTTGCAACGGTTCACTTTTCTGGCAGTATAATGACTGTTGGCAGGCTCCGTCATGGTCAAGTGTTGATTATACAGGTAAATGGAAGGCGCTCCAGTATGCTGCTCGTCACTTCTTTGAGCCTGTATGTGTTTCTGTTGAAGAAACAAAGAAAGATTATAAAATCTATGCAATTAATGATTTGAGAGAAGAAAAGAATGTTAAAATATCTATTACACTTTTGACTGTAGATGGTAAAGTTATTTCCTCAAATGAGTTAACAAAGACACTTCGCCCACTTTCAAGTGAATGTGTTTTTGGAGCAGCTCTCAAGGGTAACAAAAAAGATATTATCTTGTCAGTTAAAATGTATGAAAACGATGCTCTCATTTCAGAAAGAACAAAGATTTTCGTGCCTGACCGTGATTTGAATTTTAAAGCAAATACAATTGAAAAAACGGTTTCTTATGAAAATGGCGAAATTGTTGTTAAACTCAAATCTCCCGTATTCTGCCGTAGTGTAATGGTTGATATTCCTGATTTCAGAATACCATTCTCTGATAATTATTTTGATTTGTTACCAAATGAAGAAAAAACAGTAACCGTTAAAGCAGATAAGGAATATGCAGTAACAGTAAAATCCCTTGCGGATATTCCTGTTAAAGGTTCAAAATTCAAAACAGCACTTTTCAGAGCAAAATTCTTTGTTGAGCCTGAAAATTCTTTGTTGAGCCTGAAAATTTGGCAAATTGGTTTTATTATACGATGAACTAAAAAAATGGGCATTATCTAATGCCCATTTTTGTTTTGTTTTGTATTTTCTTCCATATTATCGAGAGCGTATTTGCAACATTGCAGTACGAGTAGGTTGAATGAAATATTGTTTTTTGAAGCAGTTTCGTTGAGCTTTTCAAAAAGGGGTTCTGTGAACCTAACCGTACGAGGAATATTGGCACTTTTCATTTCATTATCAATTTTAAACATTTACATCACCAAAGTTATTTTATACTCATTTTAGGTTATATTTATATAACCAGTTTTGGTTGCATAATGTTAAAATATGTGTTATAATAGCATATAAAGTAAATTTAGGAGTGGTATTGTGGTAGGAACAGGAATTAAAAAGTTTGCAAAAGAAAATGAATGGCAGATTAAAAGTGGCATTGCTTTCGGTAATTATCGTGGTTATATGATGTCAATGCAGGAGGGAGCAGGTTGGAAAAGTCTGTCCATTGCTGCAAGACTTGAAAGTGAAGATGTAGTAAAATCTGCTTATGAATTATTGAACGATAAAAAAATTATGAAAGAATACAGAATAACTGACAGCAGAGTTTCAGCATCTTCTGTGCTTATAATATTTTTGGATAATCCCGGAACAATGAAGAAAATATTTAAATTTATGGAATCGTTTTGTGATGGATTGGATTCGTTTGGAGCTAAAGGTATAAATTATTGTAGTTCTTGCGGAGTAGAATTTAATGGCGCTAAAACTGTGCCTGCTGTTATGAATGATGTTGTATATCTTCTTCACGAATCCTGTATGAACAATGATGATGAAGAAATGAAACATAAGAAAGACGAAAAAGCAAAAGGGGGAAGTACACTTTTAGGTACAATAGGTGCATTTTTCGGCGCAGTTGTCGGTGCAATTCCTTGGGCGATTGCTTATTATTTCGGTTGGTTTGTGGGCTGGTTTGGTTTTATTATTGGTCTTGCCGCAAAAAAAGGTTATGAATTACTTAATGGTAAAGAGAGTCGTGCAAAAGGTATTGTAGTAATAATAGCAACAGTTTTTGGTGTTTTCCTTGCGGAGAGTTGTGCTATTATGGTTAGTCTTGCTGTTATGTGGATTGAGGAAGGATATGACTTCTATTTGCTTGACATTGCGTATTCATATATTTACGCACTTTCAACAGATTCAGGTATTTTGTTGGCTGTGTTGGGTGATATCGCTTTAGGACTCCTTTTTGCCGCACTTGGTATTTGGTCACTTGCTCGTGATATTTTTAAAACAACAGGAAAAAAGGCTGACAGATTTATCAGATTGGATAAATAAAAGTAAAGGGTATTGAGCACAAACTCAATACCCTGTTTTATTACCCTATGCAAAAATCATCCTGAACAGCAGTGATTTTGATTTTCTGAATTTTTCCGACTGTTCCGCAACTAACTTTTACAGGTGTGTAGTTTGGTGTATAGCCAAAGTATACACCATTTTTTTGCTTTTCTTCAATTAAAACTGAAAGTTCTCTGCCGATTTGTGATGTCAGAAATTCGTTTCTGATTTTGTCCGCAACCATTGAGAGTTCTTTAACTCGTTGTGCCTTAACTGATTTTTCAATCTGTCCGTCCATTTTGTCTGCAACAGTTCCGCTTCTTCGTGAATAGGGGAATATATGTATTTTTTCAAAGCCAACTTTTTCGGCAAAATCTTTTGTAATTTCAAAATCCTCGTCTGTTTCGTGAGGAAATCCCACCATAATGTCCGTTGTCAGCGTGCAATCTTTGAATTCTTTTCTCAATTTACTGCAAAGTGAGTAATATTCGTCACTTGTGTAGTGGCGATTCATCTTTTTAAGAATTTTATCGCAACCACTCTGTAATGAAATGTGAAATTGAGGACATAACTTATTACATTTTGCAAGTTTTTCAATAAGCTCATCTGTGATATGGTCAGGTTCAAGAGAACCTAAACGTATTCTTTCAACGTTTTCGTTTTCACTAACAGCAAAAACAGCATCTGCAAGATTTAAATCTGTTCCCTTACCATAAGCAGAAAGATTAATGCCCACAAGCACAATTTCACGGTATCCGTTATAAGTAAGCTGTGCAACTTCTTTTTTAATATCTTCAATAGATTTCCAGCGTACTCTTCCTCTTGCTTTTGGAATAATACAGTAGGAGCAGAATCTGTCGCACCCGTCTTCAATTTTTAAAATAGCACGTGTTCGTTCCTCAAAATTGCATATGCCGGATGATACAAGTGCTTCACCGCTTTGGTGTTGTTCCATATGTAAAACTCTGCAACTGTCTGCATAATATTCCGTCAATGCGTAAACAAGCAATTTATTGTTTTTGTTGCCAAGAACAATATCTGCTTCTGTCAGTTTTTCTGCCATTTCGGGAAATGACTGTGGCATACAACCCGTAAGTACAACTGTGCTTTCGGGATATTTCTTTTTATAGTGTCTTACGCATTGTCGGGTTTTTCTGTCACTTTCACTTGTAACCGTGCAAGAATTTATGACGAAAACATCCGCAACACTTTCGTCATCAGTAATTTCATATCCGTTTTTAGTTAATTGTTCACGCATTTCCTGGGTTTCGTATTGGTTGACTTTGCACCCAAGAGTGTGGAAAAATACTTTCATAATCTCACCTTGGATTATATTATAACATATAAAGTTATTTTTTCATATACCAATTTGTCCTGTTCATATACTTTTTTCGGAGGGATATGAATGAAAAAAATAATCAGCGTTTTAATTTGTGTTTTAATGATACTCTCAATCACGGTTGTTGCATCTGCACAGGAGGATACTGTTGCGGGAAATATATCCGCAAAATCAGCAATTCTTATGGAAATGTCAACAGGTAAAGTGCTTATGGAAGTGAATCCTGACGAAAAGCTTTCTCCCGCATCAATAACAAAGGTTATGACAATCCTTCTTACCGTTGAAGCTTTAGAGGATGGAAAAATCGCACTTGAAGATAATGTTACGGCAAGTCGTAACGCATCTTCAAAAGGTGGTTCGCAAATCTGGCTTAAAGAAGGCGAGGTTATGACTGTTCACGAACTTTTAAAAGCCACGGTCGTCGCAAGTGCCAACGATGCTTGTACAGCCTTAGGTGAGTATATTGCGGGGGATGAAACTACTTTTGTATCAATGATGAATGTAAGAGCGAAAGAACTTGGAATGACTAATACCTGTTTTGAAAATTGCTCAGGTCTCGACGATACAGTTACAAATCATTATTCAACCGCAAGGGATGTGGCAATAATGAGTTGTGAACTTATGAAACACGAAATAATCAAGGAATATACAACAATTTGGATGGATAGTCTTCGCAATGGTGAAACCCAGCTTGTAAATACAAACCGTCTTATCCGTTATTATGATGGTGCAACAGGGCTTAAAACAGGCACAACCTCAAAGGCGGGATATTGTGTAAGTGCTACGGCAGAGCGTGACGGAATGAAACTTGTTGCAGTGGTACTTGCAAGTGATAACAGTACACAGCGTTTTGAGGATGCAAAAAAAATGCTTAATTGGGGTTTTGCAAATTATACTATTTACAAGCCCCAGGTGGATAAAAACCTTATTACCGATGTATCTGTTTTATACGGTGAAACCGAACTTATCAAACCCATAGTTAATTCTCCAAAGCCAATTCTTATCGAAAAAGGAAAAGCCGATAAAATCACACAGCGTGTAGATATGTGTATTGATGTGGAAGCACCTGTGGAAAAAGGTCAGACATTAGGTAAGGTTTACTTTGAAATCGATGGCGAAAAAGTAGGCGAGTGTTCAGTTTTGAATGAAAACAAAATTGAGCGTAGAAGCGTGTTTTTTATCTTTTCACTTTTATGGAGTACTTTTGCAAAAAAATAATAAATTTCTATTGAAAAAAATGTGAAATTGGGTTAAAATATTAAAAACACTATATCACAAAGCGAGGACTAATCAAAAATGGCGTTAAAACTTAACGATAAGTATGTTAAGAATTATATAACTGATGATGAGTTAAATGCTATGTCTCCTGCTGTTGCAGATGCTCATCAAAAAATTGTGGATAAAAGTGGTGAAGGTGCTGACTTTTTAGGTTGGGTTGAGCTTCCCGTAAATTATGATAAAGAAGAATTTGAAAGAATTAAAAAAGCAGCTCAGAAAATTAAGAGTGATTCAAAAGCACTTGTTGTAATCGGTATCGGTGGTTCATACCTCGGTGCACGTGCTGCTATTGAATTCTGCACATCACAAAATTACAACCTTATTTCAAAAGATACACCAAACATCTATTTCAGCGGTAACTCAATCAGCGGTAATTCACTCAGTGAGCTTGTTGACCTTGTAAAGGATGTTGATTTTTCTATTAATGTTATTTCAAAATCAGGTACAACTACTGAGCCTGCTATTTCTTTCCGCATTTTCCGTGAACTTCTCATTGAAAAATATGGTGAGGAGGAAGCTGCAAAGAGAATTTATGTTACAACTGATAAGGCTAAGGGAACACTTAAAGAGTTCTCTGACAAAGCAGGCTATGAAACTTTTGTAGTGCCTGATGATGTTGGCGGCAGATATTCAGTTCTTACAGCTGTTGGTCTTCTTCCGATTGCTGTTGCAGGAATTGATATTGATAAAATGATGCAGGGTGCAGCTGATGCCCGTGCGGATTACAGTGTTTGCGATATCCATAAGAATGATTGCTATAAATATGCTGCACTTCGTAATATCCTTTTAGGCAAGGGTAAGGCAGTTGAACTTATGGTTGCTTATGAGCCTGATTTTACAATGATGAATGAGTGGTTTAAACAGCTTTATGGTGAAAGCGAAGGTAAGGACGGTAAGGGTATTTTCCCGTCAAGTGTTGTTTGCTCAACTGACCTCCACTCAATGGGACAGTATATTCAGGACGGCGTAAGAATGCTTTTTGAAACATCTGTTATGTTTACAAAGCCAAAGCGTGAAGTTGTAATTAAGGAAGACGAGGTTAATGCTGACGGTCTAAACTTCCTTGCAGGCAAAACAATGGATTTCATCAACCGTAAGGCATATCAAGGAACATTGCTTGCTCACGTTGATGGCGGTGTGCCAAATATCTGCATTGAAATTCCTGAAATGAGTGAATATGAATTCGGCTATCTTGTTTATTTCTTTGAAAAAGCATGTGCTGTTTCAGGTTACATTTTAGGTGTAAATCCATTCAATCAGCCAGGTGTTGAAAGTTATAAAAAGAATATGTTTGCACTTCTCGGAAAACCCGGTTACGAAGCACAGCAGGCAGAACTTTTATCAAGACTTGATTAATTTTTAAAAAAGGGAAATGACCATTCTTAACAGGGATGGATAATAAATATATAGGAGGAGATAATATGATTTCTCTTATTATCGGTAAAAAAGGAACAGGAAAAACAAAGGTACTCGTTGACCACGTTAACGAAGCAGTTCACGTTTCAAGCGGTAACGTTGTATGTGTTGAAAAAGAAACAAAACTTACATATGACGTAAACTATCGTGCACGTCTCGTTGCAACTGATGTGTTCGGCATTTCAGGTTATGATGCATTTTACGGCTTCTTAAGCGGTATCTGTGCAGGTGACCATGATATTACTGATATCTTTGTTGATGCAACATATAGAATTGCAGAAGATACAGACAGAACAGGTGAAGCTCTTGCAGCTTTCTTAAAGAAAGTTGACGCACTTTCAGCTATTTCTGATACAAAGTTCACATTCACAATTTCTTCAGACCTTGAAACTCTTCCTGAGTCAATGTTTGAATATTGCGAAAAAATTAACTAATCGTTAATTTCAAACGGTGGGGCGGGGTTTTTACC
>JAZNIQ010000043.1:0-5702 GCA_045577555.1 Candidatus Fimenecus sp. | reverse complement strand
ACCGCTTGGCCTCCGACTTCCCACAATATTCCTGACACAAGACCTGCAACCGCACCTACAATTTCACCCTCAAACATTGCAATACAAACCGCAACGGAAATAAGCAAAATCGGTTTCACAGATGCAATTTCAGGAAAAATGCAAATGGTATTCTGAAAAATATGTGCCAAGAAAATTATTAAAGCGTATATTAAATATCGCCGTGTTTTGATTTTCGTCTGAACTGTCATAATTTTTTATTTTTCCTCGTAAGCGGTAATTATAAAACAGTCGTGAATTTCCTTTGAGCTTACAACAGGTTCAATAACCGCATATGCCGAAAGGTCTGTTTCACTTTTCTGAACAGAAAAAACCGTACCGATAATCAAATCTTTTGGGAAAATTCCACCCGTACCTGCCGTGCATACAATTCCACCTTCAGAAACAGCTGTTTTAGTATCAAGTCCCGAAAGTTTACACTTTTCATCAACAGATAAATCGTAAGTGGCTGAAACATATCCCAACTCACCTGTTCTGATTTCATAAGCCGCAACATTTACAGATGGGTCAAAAACGGAACGCACAACACAAGATGTAGGGCTAACTTCTGTAACAACACCTATAAGATATTCACCCGAAATTACCGCATCGTTAACTTTAACATCATCAACTGAACCTCGGTCAAGAGTAAACGAACCAAAAACATCTGCAGAATCTCGTCCTATTACAGTTGCATAAGTCCATGTGTAATCAGGATGTTTTTCCCTTACATCAAGAAATTCCTCATAAGACTCCAATTTCTTTTTTGTATTTTCATAGTCAACCAACTGACTCTGATAATCCGCAACCTGTTGCTCAAGCTCTGCAACTTTATCCTGATATGATTTTGCTGACACAAAGCCGCCTGAAAAATCATCAAATTTTGCAGAAAAATATGACGCCGCATCTTGCAAAGGCGTTGTTATTATACCTACAAGACTTGTTAGCGGTGATGTTGAGCTTGACACAACAGTAGCCAGAACCGTTGCGCTTAAAAGTACCACCGCAACAGCCATCAGAACCTTAAATGTTGTGCTTTTAAAGAAATTGTTCATACTGTAAACTCTTTTCTAAAAATTAAATATTTCCTTTTTCAAGGCAAATGCCCATACCCGTTGCAACACAATCCATAGGATAAGGTGCCACATGAACAGGAATTTTTGTTTCCTGTGAAATAAGCTTGTCCAATTCACGAAGTAATGCTCCGCCACCTGTAAGCATAATTCCGTTATCAACAATATCGGAAAGTAATTCGGGAGGTGTTTTTTCAAGTGTTGAACGAATTGCATCAACAATCTGTGAAACCGGCTCAGAAATAGCCTCGCGAACATCTTCAGATGTTACCTCTATATTTTTCGGCAATCCATCAACAAGATTTCTGCCCCTGACATCCATAGCCCCTTCGCCGTCATAACTCATAGCAGAACCAATTTTTATTTTTAATTCTTCTGCTGTTCTCTCGCCGATAAGCACATTATGTTTCTTGCGTATGTACTCAATAATTGCTTCATCAAAATCATCACCTGCAATGCGGCTTGATTTTGCAGTAACAATATCACGATATGAAACAACAGCAACCTCAGTTGTACCGCCACCGATGTCAACAATCATACTGCCCACAGCCTCTGTAACAGGCAAACCAACGCCAATTGCCGCAGCCAAGGGTTTATGAATAAGAGAAGCATACTTTGCACCCGCATCCCTTGCTGCATCGTGAACAGCCTTTCTTTCAACTTCTGTGATACCTGACGGAACGCAGATAAGAACTCTTGCTCTTACAAATGGTGTGCGATTAATCACTTTTTTAATAAAGATTTTAAGCATATCGGAAGTGATTTCAGAGTTGATAATAACTCCGTCTTTCAAAGGCTTTACAGCAGTAATCGAGCCTGGAGTTCTACCTATCATATCCTTTGCTTCATTACCTACCGCAACAACAGTTGGCGGGTTAGTTTTTTCATTTACCGCAACAACTGATGGTTCACGAAGAACGATTCCTTTTCCTTTAAGATAAACAATAGTATTGGCAGTACCCAAGTCGATACCGATGTCCTGTGCCAACAACATTTTAACATCTCCTATTTTCGTACAAATAAAAATCAGATATTCCATTATATTATAACAAAGCTGCAGATATTATACAATACCCGCAGTTAAAAAATAACAGTATTTTCAAAAAAGAAAGCGCCCATCCTATTGGACAGACGCTTTTTCTTTATGTCGGCATTACCTATTTTTCCGGGCCGCTTCCAGCCAAGTATCTTCGGCGCAAATGAGCTTAACTACCGTGTTCGGGATGGGAACGGGTGGACCCTCATCGCAATCAACACCGACTCACGAAACACTTTATCTCGTGAACGCAAGAGATATTCTAACAGAACACAATACAAATTGCAAGTGTTTTTTTCACTTTTTTTCATTTTTTACATTTTTAACAAATACTCTGTCGAAAAAGCACTTTGATAAGTTAAAAACGTACAATTAATTACTACGGTTTAATAAAATGAGCAGGTTTTTTAATCCCTGCTCTGAAAATTTTATTTTACAAATGCTTTTTGAACATCAAGAATAACATATTCAAATCCTTGATTAGGGTCAACAACGGTATAGACAACAGTTGTATTATCTATAAACACAAGATTTCCGTGCTGTGAGAAATTAGGTTCTTCATATTTCACATAGTCACCTGTTTCCAAATTGAAAATATGTGCCTGATAATCCATAACACTATTAACTGTTCCTAAAACAATAAGATATTTTCCGTCAGGACTTACACTTATTGCTTCAGGATTCATCATCTTATAACCCGCAAGAGCTGTTTGCTTACCTATTTTAACATTATAAAGCGTTCCGTTAACTATATCAAGAAAATGCTCATTGTTATAAAGATAAGTTGTAGTCAGTGCACCATAAAGCGAAAATACCGTTGTTTCTTTTCCATCCTCTTTGCGGATAATATTAAATCCGGTTGAGTCCTCTGCTTTAAGATAGATTATTGCATCACCGTCAACCATTATAAAATCGCCGTAAACATCAGATGCAAAAAGAGATTCTTTGTCTTTATTCTTTATAAAAATATCCTTTTTGCCACTACCTAAGACATATTCCCTTGTAGTGAAGAATGGTATTTTTCCATTAGCTGTTGTGTAGCTTTCATCCGTGAGCACACAGTAACTTGTTGACGGCAAACCTGTTGATACATCATCACCTCTGTTAGCAGTGCTCAAAAACCTTTTCATATCACCGGTTTTGATATCAACAATGAAACTTTCAGTCCATATATTACACTTTTCAGTTATAGGCTGTGAGCTTGTTGTAGCAAGCAACATTGCATAACCTTGTGCAGCATAACCTTTTGGTAAATCTGTAAGCTTAAATACCACTGTGTTATAGAAAGAATAGTGAGAATTTGTATCTCCCTTAAAAATAGCCAAGCCAAAAATTCTTCCATTTTCTTCAATATAATCAATGTTCACAGGCAATTCTTCTTTACCCATGTTAACATTTGCACTTATTGACCCATTAGACTCAACAGAAACCATTCTGTTGTCACTATACTTGTAATACTGAACCTCATTATCCGATGAAACAGTATAAAAAACATTGCCAATATCTGTTTGGATTAATGGTGATTCTATGCCTTCACGTTGAATCTGGATTACAGAAATTTTTTCGTTGACTTCCGTTGGATTCACAGGCACTTCAGGATTGTTAACATTAGGAAAATACTTTATACAAATAAAAGCTATAGCAAGTACAAGAGCAAAAATTGCAAGACCGAAAGTTACGTGGTCTTTAATTGTCAACGGTTCTGCTGATGTTACATCTTCTTTCACCTTAGGCTCTTTTGTCTTTTTTACCTTTAGAGGTTTTGGTTCCTTATACTTTTTCTCTTTGGGAAGTTTGGGCACTTTAACCTTTTTTTCCTTTTTATGTAAAACAGGAGTCACTACATCTGTTACAGGTGTTTCGTGGATTTCTTCTGTCGTTACGTCAATATCCTCGTTTTCTACAACAGAAACGTCTTCATCCTCCACTATATCTTCGTTGCTTACTTCCTCAATTATTTCAATTTCAAACTCTTCTTCAACTTCCTGAATATCTTCGGTAACATAAACACCTTCGGAGGCATCCTCAATTACCGGGTCTTCAACCTCCGAAATCTCAAGGGATGTTTCCTCAACAGATTCAGTGATTTCCTCAATAAGTCTTTCAACATCTTCGTCTATTTCAAAAGAGTCTTCAAAAAATTCTGGTTCCTCCTCAACCACAGTTTCCTCTTCGAAAATTGGTTCTTCCTCGGTTGCAGGGAGTTTTTCCAAAGCTTCCTTTACCGCATCCGGAAAACCGGTTAAAGCCTCCATTTCCGGAAGGTTGTCTTCAATGGTAATATCTATTATTTCACCAGGTATAACGGGAACATATTGTTCAGCTGGTTTTTCCTGACCGTCATTGCCGATGATTTTATATTTATCAAAAAGTGATTTTTTGTCTGCCAAAAATAACACCTCCAACGCACATATAATTATTATACCTTTTTTGCAAATATAATGCAACATAAAAATAGGGGCGGATTTTTCCACCCCTAAAACTTATTAGTTCAATTTGTTAAGCGCCTCAAAATTCTCTTTGTTTGACTTATAAAGCTTCTTGAACACTTCATAATTCTTATCGTAAACCGCTTTATTTTCCTTATTAGGAATATATGTATTTACAGCGGGAATGAGTTTTTTTGCATCCTGAACGCTTGAGATGATACCTGCATTAACCGCAATAAGCACAGCAGCACCAACCGCACCAACATTCTGTGGACTTGCAACAGTTTCAACCACTCTGCCTGTACAGTCAGCAAGAATCTGACTTGTAACAGCTGAAAGCGCACCGCCACCTACAAAACGGATTGTATTTGATGTCTTGACTTTCTTATCCTGCGTTTCGATAAACCAACGAAGATGGAAACAAACGCCCTCGACAACCGCTCTGATAAGTTCTGTTTTGCCTGTATCAAGGCTTATGTTGAAGAACATTCCTCTTGAATTCGGATCTTCAAAAGGACAGCGGTTACCATGAAGCCAAGGAGTGAATATTACACCACCACTACCTGCAGGAATTGAGTCCACAACAGCCATCATATAGTCATAAAGATTTGTGTAAACAACTTCCATATCAGCAGTTTTACGCTTGAAATCATGTTGCTTATCAAGATAAATATCAATCTCATCAAGTGCTAAATGGTCTTTAACCCATTCAACACATTTACCTGCTGTTTCAAGTTCTGCGAAATAGTTGTAAATTCCGTCAGCAGCACCGACAACAGCAGCAATCATAGCACTTGCATCAACAATACTCTTGTCAACAACAGTTGAAACCCAACCTGAAGTACCTTGATAAACATGAGTGTCACCTAAACCTGTTGCACCTGCACCAACACCGATGAGAGTAGCGTCACCACCGCCACCAAACACAGCAATTCCCGGAACAAGTCCTAACTGTTCAGCCTGTTCAGCACGAAGTGTACCGATTTTTTCCGTACAGTCAACAATTTTTGCAAGATGGTCCATATTAACACCAAGAAGTTTGCAAATTGTCGGACTCCAGCATTTTTTATTAATATCATAAAGTAATGCACCAAAAGCAGAATCCTTTGTCATAACGAATTCGCCTGTCATACGGCAGATAAGATA
>JAZNIQ010000042.1:0-2894 GCA_045577555.1 Candidatus Fimenecus sp. | reverse complement strand
CATATTCAAAGGCTCTTTCATCGGTAAGAGAAGAAACAACCTGTGCGCCTGAGTCGATATCCTGTAAAAGCTTTACAAAACGTGCAATGGCGGGAACTGTCATTTCGGGGTCAAGGCACTTTTCATAACGCATTGAAGCGTCAGTACGGTGTGCAAGTCTTACTGTTGATTTACGGATTGAAGCGGCATTGAATGTTGCAGATTCAAGTGTGAGAGTTGTTGTATCTTCAACGATTTCAGAGTCTAAACCACCCATAATACCTGCAATAGCAACAGGAGTGTTGTCGTTACAAATCATAAGTGTATTTTCATCAATATTTCTGTCAATTCCGTCAAGAGTCTGGAATGTGAAAGGCTCTGCAAAACGCTTGATTCTGATTTTTTCAACTTTTCTTGAGTCAAAAGCGTGCATTGGCTGACCCATTTCAAGCATCAGGTAGTTTGTAAGGTCAGCAAGAAGATTAATACCTCTCATTCCGCAGTAATAAAGACGAATTCTCATATTCACAGGACTTACATTTTTTGTAATGTTTTCCACCTGTATGCAAGAATATCTCTGACAAAGGTCATCTTCAATTTTTAAATCAACTTTTGGAAGATTATTATATTGTGTAAGGTCAACCTGTGGTAATGGTTTTAATTCACGACCTGCAAGAGATGCAAATTCACGAGCAATTCCGTAGTGACCCCAAAGGTCAGGACGATTTGTAAGAGATTTATTATCAACCTCAAAAACTATGTCGTCAATTTCGTAAATATCTTTAAGGTCAGTACCATTTTTAACATCATCAAGAATATCCATAATGCCTGAGTTGTCATCACTGATGCCGATTTCTTTTTCAGAACAACACATACCGTTTGACATAAATCCTGCAAGTGGTCTTGGTGAAATTTCAATTTCACCTAATTTTGCGCCAACTTTTGCAAACGCAGTTTTCATACCGAGCCTTACATTTGGTGCACCACAAACAACATCTACTAACTCATCTTCACCAATATCAACTTTGAGAAGGTGGAGTTTTTCTGATTTTGGATGGTCCTGAATATCTTTGATTTCAGCAACTACGATACCACTGAAATCACTGCCTTTAAAGAAAATATCGTTTTCAACTTCTGCTGTTGAGAGGGAAAAACGACGGATTAAATCCATCTTGTCAAGACCTGAAAGGTCAACGAAATCACCAATCCAGTTCATTGATAAAAACATAAATTACTCCTCCTTCCTTAATTTTCGTCGTCTGTGAACTGTGTAAGAGTCTTAAGACTACCACTGTTCAAATCACGGATATCTTTAACACCGTATTTCATCATTGCAAGACGAGTAAGACCAAGTCCGAATGCGAAACCTGTGTATTCTTCAGGATCAATTCCGCCTGCTTTAAGCACTTCAGGGTGAATCATACCACACGGGCAGAGTTCAAGCCAACCGCTGTGCTTACATGAAGGACAACCTTCACCACCACAGATAAGGCAGCTGATGTCAAGTTCAAAACCGGGTTCAACAAATGGGAAGAAGCCTGGACGAAGACGGACTTTGATGTCCTTACGGAAAACTTCTGAAAGCATTGTTTTCATAAAGTAAATAAGGTTTGAAATAGAAATATCCTTGTCAACCATAACACCTTCCATCTGGAACAATGTATTTTCGTGACAAGCGTCAGTAGCTTCATTTCTGAAACAACGTCCGGGGAAAATAGCTTTGATTGGCATACCATCATTAACAAGTGCATCTTTATACTTTTTATAAATAGCATTCTGTGCTGCAGATGTATGTGATTTTAATAACTGACCATTATCAAGGTAATATGTGTCCTGCATGTCGCGTGCAGGATGGTCTTTTGGAATGTTAAGGGCTTCAAAACATTCATAGTCAGTAACTATTTCAGAATAATCTTCAATGTTAAAGCCCATTGAGCGGAAAACACTTTCACACTGACGCTGAACAAGTGTGATAGGGTGGTATGAACCACGTGTTAAATTGGCAGGAACAGAAATATCAAAAACCGGTGTGCTTTCGATTTCCTTTTTGAGTTCAAGGTCTTTAAGTTCCTGGCTTTTTTCTGCAATTTTTTGTTCAACAAAGGCACGAACCTCGTTGACAACCTGACCTATAATTGGTCTTTCTTCGGCTGAAAGTGAACCCATCATTTTGAGCATTCCGGTAAGTTCACCTTTTTTACCAAGCACCTGAATTCTGAATTCTTCAAGTTGGCTCTGCTCAGTAAAAGTGCTGAGTTCTGCTTCCGCACGGACACGGATAGCTTCAAGTTTTTCTCTCATCATTTTTTCCTCACTTTTAATTAAGGTATTTTTCTCGGAAATGGGGAACAAAAAAATCCCACACTCCAAAGAGTATGGGACGAATAAAATCCGCGGTACCACCCAAATTTTTGCAAAAAGCAAACACTTCCGTATTCTGTAACGGGAATAAGCCGTTGCCGTCTAATTGTTACCTTTCAACAGCACCACTCCAAAGGGAACTTCAATTAAGCTTTAGTCCTATGTGCTTTCAGCCACGGCACAACTCTCTGGTAAGATTACTCACTTAATCTACTTTCTTTTTCACTGTGTTTTCAATATCCTAAAAATTATAGCAAAACAAATGGAATAAGTCAAGAACTTTTAGGTACAAAAAGGAAACGTAAAACAGAAAAAATTCTGCATTAGATATAAAAAAACTCCCCGAAGGGAGTTTCTTTAAAAATTATGCTCTTTTCTTTTTCTTGAAAAGAACTGTAACAACTGACATTGAGGCAATCGCCATAAATGCAAGTACATAAACTGCATTTTTATCACTTGCAGATGTGTTTGGAATTTCAACATCAGTGATAGGTTTGCCTGTTGTTGGCTCATCTGTTTCAGGCTCGTTAACTTCAGGAGAATTTGTTGATGGC
>JAZNIQ010000041.1:0-4804 GCA_045577555.1 Candidatus Fimenecus sp. | reverse complement strand
ATTTATGAATATGGTTGTGAGCTCTTTAAAAAGAGAATTGAATGTGCTGTAATGATACAGGTAGCAGAAAACTACGACAAATAAGGAAAATTAAAATGGACACACCAATTTTTGACTTTGTGCAGGATTACATTAAAAGTAACCTCTCCCGACTTCATATGCCGGGTCATAAGGGTGTGTCTTTTTTAGGCTGTGAAAATACCGATATTACTGAAATAAGTGGTGCTGATGAGCTTTATTCCCCAAACGGAATAATCCGTAAAAGCGAAGAAAATGCCTCACATCTTTTTGATACGGCAAAAACTGTTTACTCTGCAGGCGGTTCAAGTCAGAGCATAAATGCTATGCTCTATCTTGCATTTTTACGTGCTGACAAAACACAAAGACCATTTGTACTTGCAGGACGAAATGCCCACAAGTCATTTATCTATGCTTTGGCAAAAATTGATGCAGATGTGGAGTGGGTTTATCCGCAAAACACTGACAGCATCTGCTCTTGCATTTTAAATGGTGAAATGGTTGAAAATGCACTTGCAAATCTTCAAAAAAAACCTTTTGCCGTGTACATCACAAGTCCTGATTATTTGGGCGGAATGAGTGATATCGAAAGCATTGCAAAGATTTGTAAAAAGCACAATATTCCCCTGCTTGTTGACAATGCTCACGGCAGTTATCTCAAATTTTGTAAACAAGATTTGCACCCCATAAATCTTGGAGCGGATATGTGTTGCGACTCTGCACATAAAACTCTCCCCGTGCTTACAGGTGGCGGATACCTGCATATTGCCAAAAACGATAAATACGGATTTTCGCAAAACGTAGTAAATGCTATGGCAATTTTCGGCTCAACAAGTCCCTCATATCTTATTTTGCAGTCACTTGATTTATGCAACAGATATATTGATGAAAAAATCAAAAAAGACATTGAAATCTGCACTGAAAAGGTTGCAGAAATGAAATACTTAATAAATTCAAAAGGTTTTGACATTGTATCCGCTGAGCCGTTGAAATTGACTGTTGATTTTCGTGGGTACGATTTTGATTTTGTAAAATATTTTCGAAACAACGGCATCGAATTTGAATACGCCGACAATGATTTTATAGTGTTTATGTTTACACCGCAGAATTCTCAAGAGGATTTTGAAAGACTAAAAAATGCCTTTGAAAACCTTGAAACAAAAAGAATTTCAGAAGTTGAAAACATTACATTTGAAGAAACAGAACAAGTCTTAACAATCCGTGAGGCAATATTCTGTGAAAGTGAAGAAATCAGCGTTGAAAACGCAGTTGACAGAATATGTGCAAGTCCTATGGTTTCTTGCCCTCCTGCTATACCCATTGCAGTTAGTGGTGAGAAAATCACCGAAAAGCATATTAAACTTTTTAAGAAATACAGAATTGACAAAATTTTAGTTGTGAAATAGAAAAAGAGTACGAAATTGAAAAGCCGTTTCGTACTCTTATTTTATATAGTTTTTCCCTTTTAATGCTTTTGAATTGTGAGACCTTTTGCGGTAATACTATTTTTAATCATTGAAAGGATTGAATAATTATGAAAGCAATAGTATATGAAGGCGTTAAGGATGTCAGAGTTGAGCAGGTTGCCGACCCGACTATTCAAGCGGATGATGACATTATTGTTAAAGTAACCTCAACGGCAATCTGTGGTTCAGATTTACATTTAATTCACGGCAGAGTTCTTGCGATGAAGCCGGGATTTATTCTTGGTCACGAAACTATGGGCATTGTTGAAGAAGTCGGCAAATCTGTTACCAATGTGAAAAAGGGTGACAGAGTTGTTGTGCCCTTTCCCGTTGCTTGCGGTCATTGCTTTTTCTGTGAGCACGGTGAGTACAGTCAATGCGATAATTCAAATCCAAATGGTGAAACAGGCGGATTATTTGGTTATTCCGATGCTTACGGTGGATACGCAGGCGGACAGGCTGAATATCTTCGTGTTCCCTATGCTAATGTTGGTCCTGTTACTGTACCCGAAGAGCTTACTGATGAACAAGTTTTGTTTTCAACCGACATACTTCCGACTTCACGCTGGGCTGTTGATATTGCAGGGGTGAAAAAAGGTGATACGGTTGTTGTCCTGGGTTGCGGACCTGTGGGCTTATTGACAATAAAATGGTGTATTTTACTTGGTGCTAAACGAATAATTGCCGTTGACAGCGTAAAGTACCGCTTAAAGCACGCAGCAAGCTATGGTATTGAAACACTGAATTTCGAGGAATTTGATAACACAGGGTTGCACATTAAAGAAATTACTCACGGCGGTGCTGATGTAGTGATTGACTGTGTTGGTATGGACGGAAAAATGTCTGTTGTAGAAAAGATTGAAACTGCATTGAAACTTCAAGCAGGTTCGAAATCTGCTATTGAAATAGCATCTGAATCTGTTCGCAAATGCGGAACAGTGGCAATGGTGGGTGTTTACGGCGGCAGATACAACACCTTTCCGTTAGGCAACTTTTTCAGCCGTAATATCACACTTAAAATGGGACAGTGTCCTGCACACACTTATGTTAAACCAATTATTGATATGATAAAAAGAGGTGAAATTGACGCAACCGATATAATAACTCACACTCTAAGTCTTGACGAAGGCCGCAAGGGCTATTCAATTTTTGACAACAAAGAGGATGGTTGCATTAAGGTTGTGTTAAAACCGTAGTTAGTAAAATAATTGTTTGAATACCTTCCTTTTAAATCATAAAACAAAAAAAGAGTACACAAAAAGTGTACTCTGTTTTTGTGGCACGCCGGAAGGGATTCGAACCCCCGACCTTTTGGTTCGTAGCCAAACACTCTATCCAGCTGAGCTACCGGCGCATACGGACTTTTACCGCCCGAATATAATAACATTAACATAGCAAAAAGTCAACAGTTTTTTCGAATTTTTATTAAATGATTTTTCTCTCCCTCCGTCAATGCTTACGCGTTGCCACCACCCTCGTCAGAGGGACCATATTTTAAAGGGCAGTCTAGGATGCCGACCCCTACGAAAATATCGTATTAAAGAGATATTATATTGACTTGAATTTGTTAATTTGATATACTAACTATAAGTAGTAAAAGGGATATTTTGGTTTCTTTTTTCTACCTTAATAAGAGAAAAATTATAGTTTTACAAGGAGAATTTATTATGGCTAAAAACAGATATGTCGGCGATTATCCCGTAATCGGTATTCGTCCTATTGTTGACGGTCGTCGCGGTCCTATGCAACTTCGCGAGAGCCTTGAAGACCAGGTTATGGCGATGGCTAATGCAGCGAAGAAATTATTTGAGGAGAATCTTTTCTATTCAAACGGTGAGCCTGTAAAGGTTATTATGGCCGACACTTCAATCGGTCGTGTGCCTGAGGCTGCGGCTTGTGCGGATAAATTCCGCAAGGCAGGCGTTGACATTACACTTTCAGTTACACCTTGCTGGTGCTACGGCTCAGAAACTATGGATATGGACCCATACACAATCAAGGGTGTTTGGGGCTTTAATGGTACAGAACGTCCGGGTGCTGTTTATCTTGCAGCAGTTCTTGCAGGTCACGCACAAAAAGGTCTTCCTGCTTTTGGCATTTATGGTCACGAAGTACAAGATAGAGAACAGGTTGCAGAAATTCCTGATGACGTTAAAGAAAAGCTTCTCCGTTTTGGTCGTGCTGCTGTTGCTTGTGCTACAATGAGAGGCAAGTCATATCTTCAGATTGGTTCACAATGCATGGGTATTGCAGGTTCAATTATTGACCAGGACTTTATGGAATCATATCTCGGTATGCGTGTAGAATCTGTTGACGAGGTTGAAATTCTTCGCCGAATGGAAGAAGGAATTTACAACGAAGAAGAATATCAGAAGGCACTCGCTTGGACTAAAGAACACTGCAAAGAGGGTCGTGACGACAACCCCGAGTCAGTTGAATTCTTGGGCAAAGACCACAAGATTAAATTCACAGACGAAGAAAAAGAAAAGCAGTGGGAATTCACAGTTAAGATGTATTGCATTATCAAAGATTTAATGGCAGGCAACGAAAATCTTCCCGATGCATTTGTTGAAGAAAGAGTTGGTCACAACGCAATTGCAGGTGGTTTCCAAGGACAAAGACAATGGACAGACCATTGGCCAAACTGCGACTATCCCGAAGCACTTCTTTCATCAACATTTGACTATGAAGGTGCTCGTGAGCCATACACATTGGCAACTGAAAATGACGTACTTAACGGTCTTGGTATGCTCTTTATGAGATTGCTTACTCACCGTGCACAAATTTTTGCTGATGTTCGTACATATTGGTCAGGTGAAGCAACTGAAAGAGTTACAGGATACAAATTAGAAGGTAAGGCTAAGGAATCAAACGGTATTATTCACCTTCTTAATTCCGGTGCTGCTTGTCTTGACGCTTGTGGCGAATGCACAGACGAAAACGGCAACGCAATTATGAAAAAGTGGTGGGAAGTAACTGACGAAGACATTAAGAAGATGACTGACGCAACAGTTTGGTGCGAAGCAGGCTTCGACAACTTCCGTGGTGGCGGATTCTCAAGCCATTATACAACAAAAGCTGAAATGCCTTGCACAATGATTAGACTTAACCTTGTTAAGGGTCTCGGTCCTGTTCTTCAAATCGCTGAGGGTTGGACAGTTAACCTCCCCGACGAAGTTTCTGACACACTTATGGAAAGAACTAACCCAACATGGCCTTGCACTTGGTTTGCTCCACGTTGCGACGGCAAAGAGGGCTCACCTTTCAAGACTGCTTATGAAGTAATGCAGAACTGGGGTGCTAACCACGGTGCTATTTCA
>JAZNIQ010000040.1:0-6348 GCA_045577555.1 Candidatus Fimenecus sp. | reverse complement strand
CGCGCCCCGTATGATGCGTGGAGGGAGAGGTCAATATGCTGACCCATGCTCAATGCTACGTGCAACAGTTATGCTCCTTTCACATATTGGCAAACAGAAAGAAGCTGATAAACTTGAAAGAGCTCTTGATATTTGTATGTTTGAAGAAAAGAAACTTACAATCACAGGACGTGATAATGGTGCAACATGTAGCGACTTCGGTGACTATGTAATGGAAACTGTAAAGAAACTTTCTTAAGAGGTAAATATTATGACTAAATATGATGGCGTTTCAAATTCTGTCATAAAGCGTCTTCCAAGATATTACAGATTTTTAGGTGAATTAAAAGAAAAAGGTGTTATCAGAATATCATCTAAAGATTTGTCACAAAAAATGGGGTTTACTGCATCTCAGATTAGACAGGATTTAAACTGTTTTGGAGGCTTTGGTCAACAGGGTTACGGATATAATATCGAAAGTCTTTACAATGAAATAGGCAATATTCTTGGTGTTAATAAAGCGAGAAAAGCCATTTTAATTGGTGCAGGTAATCTTGGTAAAGCCGTTGCATTACATATGTCATTTGAAGAACGTGGATTTAACCTTATCGGCATTTTTGATAAGAATAAAGCATTAACAGGACAAATGTTACGTGGTTTACCTATAAGACATATTGACGGATTGTTTGATTTTTGTAAGGATAACTCCCCTACTGTTGCTGTACTTTGTATTTCAAGTCCTGCAGCAGAAGAATTGGCACCACAACTTGTAGAATTAGGATTAAAAGGATTTTGGAATTTCAGCCATTATGATATTGCATCTGATTATCCGAATGTTGCGGTTGAAAATGTTCATTTAAGTGACAGTTTAATGACATTAAGTTACCATGTAAGTAACATAGAGTAAAGATTAGAGGCTATGATTTATCATAGCCTCTAATCTTTTGATTTATAATATAATTTACAATGACAATATCCCTCAAAATCCGGGTCAGAAATTTGTTCACGGAATTCTTTACAGATACATTTAAACTCCTCTGTTTTAAGTAATCTACATGGACAATAACCATCTTTTGCCTTTAATCCTGCTTTAACTTTTTCTACTATTTCCTTGTTTTCGTTTAATCTAACTGCCAATTTTATCACCTCTATATGATTATATTACACAATAATTAAAACAACAATAACCTGAAGACAATTATATCTTCAGGTTATATTTATAATTATTTAAAGTATTTAACCGCAGATTCAAACATCTTCATATCAAATTCACCAAGTACATTCTTATAAAGACCGTAGCCAATTCGTTCTGAATGACCCATTTTACCAAAAACACGTCCACAAGGTGAAGTAATACCCTCAATAGCAGCGACGGAGTTATTTGGATTAAAGTGAATATCATCAGTTGGTACACCGTTAAGGTCAACATACTGTGTTGCAATTTGACCGTTATCAGCAAGCTGTTTTACAAGTTCATCACTACAAAGGAATCTACCTTCACCATGTGAAATTGGTACAGTATAAATATCACCAACATTTGTCGCTGCAAGCCAAGGTGATTTATTTGATGCAATTCTTGTGCGAACAAGTCTTGACTGATGACGACCAATTGTATTAAATGTAAGAGTTGGACATTTTTCATCAGTATCAATAATCTTGCCATAAGGAACAAGACCAAGTTTAATAAGTGCTTGGAAACCATTACAAATACCAGCCATAAGACCATCGCGATTTTCAAGAAGTTCTGTTACACCATCTTTAATTTCTGGGTTGCGGAAGAATGCTGTAATGAATTTACCTGAACCATCGGGTTCATCACCACCAGAGAAACCTCCAGGAATGAAAATCATCTGTGCATCTTTCATCTTTTCAGCAAACAATTCAATTGATTTTGCAATATGTGATGCTGAAAGGTTGTTAATAACCATTATTTCGGCTTTTGCACCGGCAAGCTCAAGTACTTTCTTTGTATCAAACTCACAGTTAGTGCCGGGGAATGCAGGAATAAGAACTTTAGGCTGTGCAACCTTAATTGCAGGAGATTCTCTCTTTTCAACATTATATGAGTATGCAGGATATGTTTTATTCTCTGTCTTGATATTACAAGCATAAACTGATTCAAGTTTATCTTCATAAACTTTGAGAAGTGAGTCTATAGCAATTACATTATTATTATACACAATTGTTTTTGAATCTGTTGTGTAACCAATAACTGTACCGATTTCTGTATCGTCAGTAAGTTCAATTACAAAACTTCCATATGCATAATCAAATATTTCGTCAATTGAAAGATTATTGTCATATTTGAATCCAATATCATTACCAAATGACATTTTCATAACTGCTTCAGCAACACCACCATAAGTTACTGTGTAACAAGCAGCAATTTTACCTGTTCGTGCAAGTTCAGTAACCTTATTAAAAGTATCAATAAGTGATGAAGCAACAGGAATACCATTTTTATTATATTCTGGTTTAATTATAATAGTTTTATGACCAGCAAACTTGAATTCTGGAGTTAAAACTTCATCAACCTTACCTGTTGTAACAGCAAAAGAAACAAGTGTTGGTGGAACATCAATATCTTCGAACGAACCACTCATTGAGTCTTTACCACCGATTGAAGCAATACCTAAATCAAGCTGTGCATCATATGAACCAAGAAGTGCGGCAAGAGGTTTGCCCCAACGAGTTGCCTCTTTCTTTGGTTTTTCAAAATATTCCTGAAATGTTAGATATACATCTTCAAATTTTGCTCCTGCTGCAATAAGCTTTGAAACAGATTCAACAACAGCAAGGTAAGCACCATTATACTGATTCTTTTCAAATATGAATGGATTATAACCCCAAGCCATATATGAGCAAGTTTTTGTTTGATTATTTTCAACAGAAACTTTATGAACCATCGCTTGAATTGGTGTTTGTTGATTTCTACCACCAAAAGGCATAAGCACAGTACCAGCACCAATTGTAGAGTCAAATCGTTCTGAAAGTCCACGTTTTGAACATACATTAAGGTCATCAGCAAGTTTGTTATATTCACTAACAAAATCTTCGGAAATAACTTTCTTATAATCAAGGGATTTTGCTGTTTCAATATCGATATGCTTTTCAGCACCATTTGAATTCAAGAATTCTCTTGAAATATCCACGATTATGTTGCCATTCCAAGTCATTCTAAGTCTTGGTTCAGCAGTAACTTTTGCAACAACAGTTGCTTCAAGATTTTCTGTTTCAGCAAGCTCCATAAAACGAGCAACATCCTGTGGTTCAACAACAACAGCCATTCTCTCCTGAGATTCACTGATTGCAAGTTCTGTTCCATCAAGACCGTCATATTTCTTTGGAACAGCATTCAAATCAATTGCAAGACCATCAGCAAGTTCACCAATAGCAACGGATACACCGCCTGCACCAAAGTCGTTACAACGTTTAATAAGACGAGATGCTTCTTCATTTCTAAAAAGACGTTGAAGTTTTCTTTCTTCAGGTGCATTACCCTTCTGAACTTCTGCACCACAGCTTTCAAGAGACTGTAATGTATGAGATTTTGATGAACCAGTTGCACCACCGCAACCGTCACGACCTGTTCTACCGCCAAGCAGAATAACAACATCATCTGGTTGTGGAACTTCACGACGAACATTTCTTGCAGGAGCAGCAGCAACAACTGCACCAATTTCCATTCTCTTTGCAACATAACCATCGTGATAAATTTCATCAACCTGTCCTGTTGCGAGACCAATCTGGTTACCATAAGAAGAGTAACCTGCAGCCGCAGTTTGAACAATTTTTCTTTGTGGAAGTTTGCCTTCAATTGTTTCATTAACAGGTTTTAATGGATCCGCTGCACCTGTAACACGCATTGCAGCATAAACATATGAACGACCTGAAAGTGGATCACGGATAGCACCACCGATACAGGTAGCTGCACCACCAAATGGTTCAATTTCTGTTGGATGATTATGTGTTTCATTTTTAAAGAGAAGAAGCCATTCTTCATCTTTTCCATCAACATCAACTGTAATTTTTACTGTACAAGCGTAAATTTCTTCAGACTCATCAAGTTTAGGAAGTTTACCTGCCTTTTTAAGAACTTTTGGAGCCATTGTAGCAATATCCATAAGATTAATAGGCTTTGTTCTGTTAAGGTCTTTACGTGAATCTAAATAACGTTCCCATGCTTTTTGGATATAATCATCATTAAATTTAACTGAATCAATAGTTGTTAAGAATGTTGTATGACGGCAGTGGTCAGACCAATATGTATCAATCATACGAATTTCAGTAATAGTTGGATCACGATCTTCAGATTTAAAGTAATTCTGACAAAATTTTATGTCATCTTTATCCATTGCAAGACCATATTCATTGACGAAATCTGCAAGTTCATCGTCATTAAGTTTTAAGAAACCATCGAGGGTTTTAACTGTTGTTGGAATTTCATAATCAACGGTAAGTGTTTCATATATATCAAGAGTTGCCTCACGTGCTTCAACTGCATTGATAACATATTTCTTGATTTCAGCAAGTTCGGATTCAGAGATATCACCGTAAATTGCATAAATTTTAGCGGTTTTTACAAGTGGTCTGTCACCTTTAGAGATAATCTGAATACATTGTGCTGCAGAATCTGCACGCTGGTCAAACTGTCCTGGAAGATATTCTACTGCAAATACAGTTGCTGTATCGTCACTGAATGTATCCGTAACAATATCAAGCTGTGGCTCAGCAAATACAGTCATTTTACAATAATCAAACAAATCCTTATCGATATTTTCAACATCATATCTGTTAAGGATTCTAATATCTTTAACAGAATCAATAAGGAGAAGAGAATTTACATCAGAAAGTAAAGACATAGCCTCATGAGCAAGACCTTCTTTCTTTTCAACGAATATACGATATACCATTATTTTTTCCCTCCTTTAAAACTTTAAGTGCCTTTGCACCAATGTCTTTTCTATAAAATGCATTATCAAAATGAACTTTTTTAACAGAAGCATATGCATTCTCAATTGCATCAAAAAGATTATTTTCAACAGCAACTACACCAAGAACACGTCCACCAGCGGTAACAATATCATCACCACTAAGTTTAGCACCTGCAATATAAAGATTTTCATTGAAATCATCGTCAACAGTAATTTTAAATCCACTTGCATATTTTACTGGATATCCATCTGAAGCTATAACAATGCAGCAAGCAGATTTATCTGAAAAATTAACCATATCCTCAGTTAATTTCTCATCAGCAACAGCAACCATAATATCTAACAAATCACTTTGAAGAAGGGGTAATACAACTTGTGTCTCAGGGTCACCAAAACGGCAGTTATATTCTATAACTTTTGGTCCCTTTGGTGTAAGCATAAGCCCAAAATAAAGACAACCTTTAAATCTTCTTCCTTCAGACTTCATTGCATTAATTGTCGGAACAAAAATTGTTTCCATACACTCTTTTGCAATATCTTCAGTATAATATGGGTTTGGTGCTATTGTGCCCATACCACCAGTATTAAGACCTTCATCATTATCAAGTGCTCGTTTATGGTCCATTGATGAAATCATAGGAACAACAATATTGCCGTCCGTGAAAGAAAGAACAGAAACTTCAGGTCCTGTTAAAAATTCTTCAATAACAATGTTGTTTCCACTTTCACCAAAAATCCTATCTTCCATAATTGACTTAACAGCATCAATGGCTTCTTCACGTGTCATTGCAATAATAACACCTTTACCGAGTGCAAGTCCATCTGCTTTCACAACTGTTGGAATTGGTGCTGTTTCAAGATATTTAAGAGCATCATCTGCATTGTCAAATATTTCAAATGCAGCAGTAGGAATATTATATTTTTTCATTAAGTTCTTTGAAAAAGCTTTACTACCCTCAATAATTGCAGCATCCTTTTTAGGTCCAAAACATTTTATACCAACTGCATTAAGTGCATCAACAGCACCAAGTACAAGTGGGTCATCCGGAGCAACAATTGCAAAATCAATTTCATTATCTACAGCAAATTTTACGATGTTATCAATATCTTTTGCTCCAATATTAACAAGTGTTGCATCATTTTTCATACCACCATTACCTGGTAAAGCAAAGATTTCAGTAACATTTTTATTTTCTTTTATTTTTTTTATGATAGCGTGTGCTCTAGCGCCACCACCTACAACCATTATTTTCATATCAAACCTCAATAATTAGTGGTGGAATAAACGCATTCCTGTAAATGCCATTGCAATACCATATTTATTACAACAATCGATAACTACATCGTCACGAATTGAACCACCTGGCTCAGCGATATAAGAAACACCACTCTTACGAGCTCTTTCAATGTTATCGCTAAATGGGAAGAAAGCATC
>JAZNIQ010000039.1:0-2843 GCA_045577555.1 Candidatus Fimenecus sp. | reverse complement strand
ATCTTCATACAAATGAGGTGTGGTGCATTTCTTTTCACCTTTGAATTTAGCATTACATTGCCATATTGTTCTACGATATTTACTATTACTGTGCCATACCTTTGAACCAAGGATTTCACCACAATCACCACAGATGAGTTTACCTGCAAATGGACTGTTACACAATGTTCCTCTGTTATCATCTTTTCTTCTGTTCAGTTCTAACTGCACACGTTCCCATTCTTCAGGGACTATGATAGCTGGGTGGCTGTGTTCAACATAATACTGCGGAACTTCACCTTCATTCACTTTCATCTTTTTCTGCAGAAAGTCCACGGTATATTTCTTCTGTAATAGTGCAGAACCTTTGTACTTTTCATTTCGCAGAATACTCTCTACCGTCTGTCGTTGCCATTTTTGTTTTCCTGATGGTGTTGGTATTTCATTTTTAGTCAAGTGATTTGCAATAGCACAGGTCGTCATTCCTTCCATAAACATTCTGTAAATATCACGGACTATCTTTGCTTCTTCCGGTACAATTTCAGGCAATCCATCTGCACCTTTCTTGTAACCAAGGAAATGCTTATACGGAATACTTACTTTTCCATCTGCAAATCGTTTTCTTTGTCCCCAGGTAACATTTTCAGAAATAGAGCGACTTTCTTCTTGTGCAATAGATGACATTATTGTTATTAAGAATTCTCCCTTTGAGTCCATTGTCCATATATTTTCTTTTTCAAAATAGACCTCAACACCTTTGTCTTTCAGGTCACGAACAGTTGTAAGACTATCTACTGTGTTTCTTGCAAAACGACTGACAGACTTGGTTACAATGAGGTCTATTTTCCCATTTAAGGCATCTGCAATCATTCTTTTAAAACATATTGACATTTTAACTCTAATGTGTTAGAGTATATATAAACTCTAATGGATTAGAGAAAGGAGAGATAAATATGGATACACCAAAAGTTTTTGAAAGTGAATATCGTTTTTGTTTGATTTTGTGGGAACACGAACCAATCAAAAGCAGTGAACTTGTTAATCTTTGTAAAGAGCAGTTGGGTTGGAAACCAACTACCACATACACCGTTATCAAGCGTTTGTCTGAAAGAGGTGTGCTCAAAAATGAAAACACCATTGTTTCTTCTTTAGTTTCAAAAGACGCAGTTCAGGCATCTGAAATCAGTGAAATGGTTGAAAAAACATTTGAAGGCTCTCTGCCTGCATTTATTGCAGCATTTACAAAACATCAGAAAATCTCCGAAAAGGAAATCGACGAAGTACAAAAGATGATTGACCGATACAGGAAAGGAGAATTGTAATGGCAGATATATTCTTAAAAATAGTCAATATGAGCATTTCTGCTTGTTGGATTGTTTTAGCAATTCTTCTTTTAAGAATTATACTCAAAAAAGCACCTAAATGGATAAATTGTGTTCTTTGGGGAATTGCAGGTTTGCGACTTGTTATGCCGTTCTCTTTTGAAAGTATATTCAGCCTTATCCCAAGTGCTGAAACAATCACAAAGGTTCCTGATTCTCCAAGACCGCACATTGATTCCGGTGTTACTGTTATAGACAATCAAGTTAATGATTATCTTCAAGGTAACTACTTTGAAGGTGTTTCAAGACCAATGGGTAATTTTGTGGATATTACTACCATATTAGCCATTGTATGGGTTGTTGGTATTGTTGCTCTCTTGATTTATACTCTTGTAAGTTTCTTAAGATTAAAGAGTAAAATTGGAACAGCAGTTTTACTTCGTGATAATATTTATCAAAGTGAAGCTGTTGTATCACCTTTTGTTCTCGGCATAATAAAACCGAAAATCTATTTACCTTTTAATATGAACGAGCAGGATATGGAACTTGTTATTGCTCATGAGCAGGCGCATATTCGCAGAAAAGACCATTTGTGGAAACCACTTGGCTTCTTGATTCTTACACTTCATTGGTTCAATCCTATGGTATGGCTCGGTTATATTCTTCTCTGCCGTGATATTGAACTTGCTTGTGATGAAAAGGTTGTAAAAGAATTTAATAACGAACAACGTGCTGATTATTCACAGGCACTTCTCACTTGTAGTGTAAACAGACGAATGATTGCCGCTTGTCCTCTTGCATTTGGAGAAGTAGGCGTCAAAGACAGAGTAAAATCTGTACTCAATTACAAGAAACCTGCATTCTGGATAATTATTGTTGCACTCATCACAAGTATTGCTGTTGCAGTTTGTTTCCTGACAAATCCTAAAAAGAACAATTCCTTAAATATGAATTCACAAAAAAGCGGTTCAGATTTAAAAGGAGTTACTCTTGAAATCGTGTCTTCAGATTTTTCTGCACCTGACCCGTTTATAGAGGTTGAATGGATAAATGATTCCGCAAATGAATTGCTGTTCGGCGAAGCATTTACTGTCTTTTACAATGAAAACGGAAATTGGGAAAACTGTAATATTGACGAAAACCCAGTGTGGCATCTGATTGGTTATCTGATTGAACCTGAATCAACAACTAAAAAAACGTATAAACTGAACGGTCAAATTATGACTCAACCGGGAAAATACAGATTTGAAGCATCATTTAACATTGATGGTCAAGCTGAACCACAATACAAAGCTTGGATTGAATTTGAGTTAGAAGAAGGCGTAGATGGTATTACAGTTCATACCTTTAAACCTGTTGAAATTGTTTATGATGACGGAATGTATTCATTTGTTCAGACAGTTGATGCAGCACCAACTTATATGATTGTAAATTCTATGCAATTGATTGAAAAGGTTGATGGTGAAGTTTCAGACCCTCTTGGAACTTTTGAAGAAATAACTCTCAATAACGATAATTTTGATTTAAGATTCAGAGGTAATA
>JAZNIQ010000038.1:0-3522 GCA_045577555.1 Candidatus Fimenecus sp. | reverse complement strand
TCCGACTTACATATTTTGAGGCTATAAAGGATGCATACAATGTTTATTATATTGATGGAAGCATGCTTGGCGGAGGAGTCTGGGGTGCCTTATTCGGTGGTTTAGTTCTTCTTGTTACAGGTGGAAGTAAACTTGCTGCAATTATAATTCAGATTATTTTACTTTTTGTTTTTGTTATGATAATTACAGGATTAACATTAGGTAGTTTATTTAAAGGCATTTCTAAACCTGTCAAGAAAATCGGTGAATTTACAGGTGAGAAAATTATCGAGTATAACGAAAAAGCTGAACATTATATTCAAGAACGAGAAAGAAAGAAAAAAGAGTTTAATCCTGATGTTGATTTAGGTCCTTCACCAGATGAAAATTTAGAACCACTTCTTATTGAAGAGGTTTATGAAGAAGAAAACGATAATCTTGTTTCTTTTTCCGATGTTAAGGGTAAAGAAATCACATATGAATCTTCTGGAAAAGATGATGAATCAGAAAAAGTTATTAATCTTGATGATATAATTAAAAAAAGTACAACAGAACCTGAACAGATTACATTTGATATGGATGATAGAGAAGAAAAATCGGATGTTAATGATAACGAAGAATACTCTGATGAAGAATGGAATAAAGAACCAGTTAAACAATATTTATTACCTCCAATAAATCTTCTTAATTTACCTAAAAATCTTAATTTATCCGATTATGAAAATGAACAGAAATACAACGAACGAAAACTTATTGATACTCTTAATAGCTTTGGTGTATCAACAAGATTAGTCGGTGTTTCTCGTGGTCCATCTGTTACAAGATATGAAATTCAACCTGCTGCAGGTGTTAAAATCAGTAAGATAACAAACCTTGCAGATGATATTGCTTTGAATTTGGCTGCTTCAGGTGTTAGAATTGAAGCACCTATTCCAAATAAAGCTGCTGTTGGTATTGAAATTCCTAATAAGAGTCGTCAATCAGTTACTCTTCGTGAAGTTATTGACCAACAACAATATAAAGATGCTAAATCAAAGCTTACTGTTGCATTGGGTAAAGATATTACAGGTGAGTTTGTTTATTCAGACCTAGTAAAAATGCCTCATTTACTTATTGCTGGCACTACAGGTTCAGGTAAATCTGTATGTCTTAATTCTATGATTGTGAGCATTCTTTATAATGCTACACCCGATGAAGTTAAGTTATTAATGATTGACCCAAAACAGGTCGAATTTACAATTTATAATGGAATCCCTCATTTGTTGGTTCCAGTTGTATCGGACCCAAGAAAGGCTTCAGGTGCACTTGCATGGGCTGTTACTGAAATGCTTACAAGATATAAAACTTTTTCTGAAAACAGTGTTCGTGATATTGCAGGTTATAACAGTATTTGTGAAAGTCAAGGCAAAAAGAAGATGCCACAGATTGTAATTTTCATTGATGAGTTGTCCGACCTTATGATGGCTGCTCCAAATGAAGTTGAAGATTCTATTTGTCGTCTTGCTCAAATGGCTCGTGCAGCAGGTATGCATCTTGTTATTGCTACACAAAGGCCATCAGTTGATGTTATCACAGGTATAATTAAAGCAAATATTCCAAGTAGAATTTCTCTTTCTGTTTCATCCCAGGTTGATTCAAGAACGATTATTGACTCAGTAGGTGCTGAAAAACTTCTTGGTAACGGAGATATGCTTTATTATCCTGTTGGTATTCCTAAACCAATTCGTATTCAGGGATGTTATCTTTCTGATAAAGAAGTTGAAAATGTTGTTACTTATATCAAGAATCAAGAACAAACAGTTTATGATGATAATGTAATGAAAGAAATTGACCGTCAGGCTGCAAATACTGGCAGCAAGAAAAAAGATACATCATCATCAAGTGAAGATGGTGAAAAAGGTCCTGCTGACGAAATGCTTCCAAAGGCTATTGAAGCTGTCATTGAAGCTCAATCTGCATCTACAACACTACTTCAACGAAAACTTAAGTTAGGATATGCACGTGCTGCAAGAATTGTTGATGAACTTGAGGAAAGAGGTATCATTGGACCATATGAAGGAGCAAAGCCTCGTAAAGTACTTATTTCAAAGCAACAATGGTATGAAATGAATGCATTGGCACAAGGTGGTGCTGATAAACCGTATGGAGAAGATGAAGAAGAAAACAATGAACAATAATTCTTTTTTACCTATTTCAAAGAATGACATGATTTCCCGAGGCTGGGATGAAGTTGATTTTGTTTATGTATCAGGTGATGCATACGTCGACCATCCCAGCTTCGGCGTGTCTATAATTACAAGAGTTCTTGAGAATGCAGGTTATAAAGTTGGTGTTATTTCTCAACCTGATTGGAACAGAGATGATTCCTTCAAAATTTTTGGAAAACCTAGATTAGGATTTTTTGTTTCATCAGGTAACATTGATTCAATGGTTGCACATTATACTGTTGCAAAGAAAAAAAGAAGTACTGATGCTTATTCGCCTGGTGGAAAAATTGGTTTAAGACCTGATAGAGCAGTAATTGTTTATTGTAAAAAAATCCGTGAGATTTACGGTGATATTCCTATAATTATTGGTGGACTTGAAGCATCTTTGCGTCGATTTGCTCATTATGATTATTGGGATGATAAAATCAGACCATCTATTCTTTTTGATTCTGGTGCTGATTTAGTTTCATTTGGAATGGGTGAAAAACAAACAGTTCAAATTGCTGACAGATTAAACAGTGGTGAACACATAAAAGAATTGACAGATATTAAAGGAACTTGTTATGCAGTACCAGTTACTGAAACACCATTTAAAGGTGTTGAATGTCCCTCTTTTGAAAATGTTGTTAATTCAAAGAAAGAATATGCTATTTCATGTAGAATTCAGCAAGATGAACAGGACCATATAAGAGGAAAAGTAATTAAGCAACGTCATGGTAAAATGATGCTTGTTCAAAATGAACCTATGGAACCATTATCATCAGTCGAATTAGACGCTGTTTATTCACTTCCATATATGCGTACATATCACCCATCTTATAAAAAAGATGGGGGAGTACCCGGTATTCTTGAAGTTGAATTTTCAATCACACACAATCGTGGTTGTTTTGGTGCTTGTAATTTCTGTTCAATAGCTTTTCATCAAGGTAGATATGTTACATGCAGAAGTAAAGAATCCATAATAAATGAAGCTAAATTATTAACAGAACTGGATGGATTTAAAGGATATATTCATGATATTGGTGGTCCAACTGCCAATTTTAGAAGAACATCCTGCGATATTCAAATGAATAATGGATTATGTAAAGGTAAAAAATGTCTCGCACCAAATCCATGTCCTGCTTTAGTTTCGTCACATGAGGAATATCTTGATATTCTTCGTGAAGTTCGCAATTTACCAAAGGTGAAAAAAGTATTTATCCGTTCAGGTATAAGATATGATTATATGCTCTGTGATAAAAATGACATTTTTTTTAAAGAACTTGTAAAATATCATGTTAGTGGGCAATTAAAAGTTGCTCCTGAACATTGTTCGACATCTGTTCTTGATAAAATG
>JAZNIQ010000037.1:0-3861 GCA_045577555.1 Candidatus Fimenecus sp. | reverse complement strand
CCTGTAACCACAGATGCCACCAACAAAACAGGTGCATACCCCACAATAGCACTTGTCTGCACCAAAAAAAATGATACAAGCAACTGCCCTATATTATGACAGAGTGCCGAAAGCACCCCAACACCAACAAATCCAAAATCTTTTGTTTTTTTGAAAATCAAAATTGTGCATCCCGCACTTAACATTCCGCCTGCAAGGCTCATAAAAAATGCCGTCACGCCTCGTGTGATAAGTACAAAAACAGATTTTGTGAAAACTATCAGCAACGTGTCCCATACACGCAACGACGATGCCGAAAACATAACAGGAATATTTGAAAGTCCCAATTTACTGCCCGGTGGCATAAAATACGCAGTTGGTAAAAGACTCTCCACAAAAGAAAACACCACTGCCAAAGCGGTCATAAGTGCCGTGAATGTAATTCTGCGAATTTTTTCTTTTCTCATTCACTCACCCCGTCAACGCATCGGGCAAACTGTCATTCTCACCGTTAATTTCTATTGAAACTCTGTTAGGTGCACAAATAATTCCCTCACCCGATTTTGATATTTTTCCGCTTCGCACGCAAACTTTATCTTTGCAGGTAGATGTCTTTACACAAATCTCACCGTCTGCAACAGAAATTGTAACGCCGTTTATGTTTTTTTCATAGCCCTCATCAGTAAGTGAAACTGTATCTTTAATTTCACCGTCAACTTTTATGGTTGCCGTTTTACCCTTTTCACCATTATTCAAAAGAAATATTCCTGCAATACCGATTACCAGTACTGCAATAACAACAACTACATCTTTTTTAGTAACAAGTTTTTTCATTCAACCACCGAAACTGAAAAACTATCATCTTTTAATTTAAAACTACCCTGCAACTCTTCTGAAATAAAAACAGATTTATCTTTTTTGATAATTATAATTTCCGCACCATATTCCCCGGCTATCTCGAAGCCCTTGTGAACACCCTCGATATATATGAGAGTTGACAGAAAATCACTCAACATTCCGTTATCCGCAACAACGGTAACTGATGAAATATCGTTCTGAACAGGTTTCCCTGTCATAGCATCAAAAATATGAGAATACCGAACACCGTTACGCTCAAAATATTTCTCATAATCACCTGAAGTGGAAACAAAGCAATCAGTTAATTGAAGTACAGCAAAGTAATCGTTCTGACCGCCAAAAGGATTGCGGACACCGATACCGAAGGTGTCTTTTCCTTCAGGTGAACCTATCATGCCAACCGTACCGCCAACAGTAACAAGACCGTTTTCAATCCCGATTTCGCGAAAATCATTGATTATTCTGTCACAGGCAGTACCTTTGCCCAATGCACCCAAATCGATTTTTCCGTTTTCAAGATGAATTTTACTACCATTGATAATCAATTTTGTATTTTTATGGTTTTCAAGAGCTTTTTCAATCTCTTCTGATGTGGGAACATATCCGCCGTCCTCAATTTTCCATAAAGATTTAAATTCACCGCAGAAGGGAGTAAAGCTCTCATGCTTTTGATTCAATCCAAGACATTCATCAAGATATTCTGCAAGCCAGATATTGTCAACAGTTTCACCATTATTAAGCTTGTAAACCATTGATGTTGATTTTGTGTGAGAAATGTATTCCTCATCGAATTTCCTGACATCCTCAATAGTCTGGTTGCAAAATTCCGTCCAGTCTTTGTCACCATAAACCGTTACATTTACAGGACTACCCATAGCAAAACCATCAGCATTTGATACGACAGTTTTTCCGTTAAAAACAGAAACTAAAAATATGGATAAAACAAGCAAAACAGAGAGTATGGCAATAATACTTTTTCTGTTTTTCATACTCTCACCGCCCATTTTATCTATACTAATATATAATACAATATTTTTTCAGTATATTCAATAGGAAAATATTATTGCAATAAAGATTTCCAAATGATAAAATATTCTGTGAAAGGATGAATATTTATGAATTACGATTTTTGTTTTTATATGCCTGTGAATATTCTTGGCGGGAAAGATGTTTTAACTAATAATAAAGGCATTTTTGCAGAGTTAGGAAAAAAATGTCTTATTGTAACAGGTGCTTCGTCAGCTAAGAAATCCGGTGCACTTGATGAGTTGATTGAAATATTCAATGAATTAAACATTGAATATGCTGTTTTTGATGAGATTACAGAGAATCCATTAACTTGTGACTGCTGCGAAGGTGGTAAAATCGCAAGAAATATAACCGCTGATTTTGTTGTAGGAATTGGCGGTGGTTCACCTCTTGATGCTGCAAAGGCTGTTTGTGTTTATGCTACCAATCCACACATTGTTAATGACGGAATTTACACAAAAAAAATTGTGAACAAGCCATTACCACTTGTCGTAATAGGTACAACAGCCGGTACAGGCAGTGAGGTTTCAGGCGTTTCTGTTCTCACACGAGAAAACGGCAGAAAGCAGAGTATCAGCGGTAAAAATTATTACGCCAAATATGCTCTTGCTGATGCAAAATACACCTATTCCGTGCCATACAAAACAACCGTTTCAACCGCACTTGATGCTCTTGCACACGCTGTTGAATCAATGTTTTCACCTCGTGCAGATTTCCTCACGCAGCAATTCGCATTGATTTCTGTTAAGATGTTGTATCCCATTCTTGTCAGAATGAATGAATCTAACGAATTGCCCGGCGAATCAGGAAGAGATATTCTCTATTTTGCCTCTCTCTACGCTGGATTTGCCCTTAACAAAGGCGGTACGGGATTTCCACACGGAATGGGTTATGCGCTTACAGAAGATTATGGTGTTCCCCACGGAATTGCTTGTGCAATATTCCTGCCACAATATTTAAAGGAGGCAGAAAAAGCAAATCCCGCACTTTTTAGTGAACTTTTAATGGCTATGAACTCTGACAGAAATGCTGTTGAAACACTTATTTTCAATCTCTGCGATTTACATTTATCAATCCCTGACGAGAAAATAAAAGAATATGAAACTCGTTGGGAAACACTCAAAAACTTCAAAAACTCACCTACAAAATTCAATAATACAGATGCAGGAAAATTAGTAAAATCTCTATTTAGATAATTTTCATCTATTTATTGCTCTGCAATATAAAAATCTGCATATTACATATAAAATCATCGTTCCAGTTGTTTATTGTAAACAAAAAACGATGATTTTGTTTTTTATAAAACCTGTTGATTAGTTAACTTCTAACTATAAAAATCATATTTTCGACAATGTAGATGTTTTTTAACTATTTATGTTGAAAGTAATTACCAAAAGTTGTTGACATAGCAAAAAATGGTGTTATAATGGTATATGAACTATTATCTGTTGTAGTGGCAGATAAAAAATTACTTCTGAATAACGGAGGAAAAAAATTATGGCAGACACAAGATTTGCAATCGCACATTACCATGATGCTGCTCAGATTAACAGACAGCTTGATGAACTTATCAGCAAACCGATTTACTCAATCAAACCTGAAGTTCTCAAGACATATGAAGAAGAGTATTATGACAAGAAATGTGCTAAATCAAAGGAAATGATTGCTGAAGCAAAGACTATCATCCCCGGTGGTGTTCAGCACAACCTTGCTTTCAACTATCCATTCCCACTTGTTTTCACAAAGGCTGAAGGTGCTTACCTTTACGACGTTGACGGAAACAAATACTTCGACTTCCTTCAGGCCGGCGGACCAACAGTTCTTGGTTCAAACCCAAAGGTTGTTCGTGACCAGGTTATCGACCTTCTTAACACATGTGGTCCTTCAACAGGTCTTTTCCACGAATTCGAATACAAACTTGCAAAGAAAATCTCTGACTCAGTTGAATCAGTTGATATGTTCCGTATGCAAGGTTCAAGTACAGAAGCTTGTATG
>JAZNIQ010000036.1:0-9132 GCA_045577555.1 Candidatus Fimenecus sp. | reverse complement strand
GCTTCCATCTTAAAACGATTGAGAGCTTCACGAGCCTCAGGTACTACATTCTTATTACCTCTTGACATTTGAATACACCCCTTATCAATAAAGTTTTATATCAATTGCGTTTGCAATAATAGTTTAAACCTTTTATAATTTATTATTATTGATAATTTTTGTTAATTCGACATATAATTTCTTAATGAACTGAACACATAACCTTGTTTTCTTGCCTCGTCAATTATATAAGACAAAGCATTAGCATTATCAGGTGAAACAGAATGCAAAAGTATAACTGCGCCAGGATGCAATCTTGAAACAACCGTATCATAAGCGTATTGTTTGCCTTTTTGATTGTTTAAATCCCAATCCGCATACGCAAGTGACCAAAACACACTTGTGTAACCTAATTGATTTACAACATCTAATGCTTTATCGGTGTACTCACCTTTCGGAAAACGGAAAAAGGGTTCACTATAGTTAAATTCTGTTTTCAAATATTCTTCCATACCTTTTATTTCTTCTTGCATCTGTTTTTCGGATATTTCAGCAAATGACGGATGAGTTACAGAGTGATTACCTACAATATGTCCCTCATCAATCATTCGTTTTATTAAATCAGGATTTTCCCTTACCTGCGGTAGTGTGCAGAAAAAAGCAGCATTTACTTTTTTATCTTTTAATACATCAAGGATTTTTGCTGTATATCCGTTTTCGTAACCGCAGTCAAAAGTTAAATACAAAACTTTTTCTTTTGATTTATTATCAAGACAAAACGCATTAAAACCATTTTCTTCGAAATATTTCTGTGCATTAATTGAAATTTCATTAGGCTGTCCGTTTTTTGCAACTCCGTAACTATGAGATTTCTTATGATGTTGAGCATCTGCCATAGGTTCGGGAGAAATTGATGTTTCAGGAAATTCAGATTTGTTTGTTGTTGAAGAATTATTCTCTGTCTGATTATTATCGGGTTTCGTATCATATTCAGGAGCCATTAATGCTGCACAAGAGGATAATACGCAAAGACAAAGCGTTACTGAAATGATTTTAAAATACTTTTTCATCAGTCTTCACTTATTTCATCATTTTGTTTACATTTTCTACCACATCATTAACTGTATTCATAGCTTTTTTTGCAGTCTTTTTCATCTTCTTTTTTGTTGACTTGTCTGCCATTGAGTTAGTAACTGCCATTGCTGCTGTGCCTGCAAGCATACCTGCACCTACTAATTTGCCAACTTGTTTCTTATCCATTTTTCTTCCTCCTTCTTTTTTATATTGCTCATAAATATTTTTTTATGAGCAATAATATTTTTAGAAAAAGAAATAAAAAAATTATAATTTTATATTTAAAATTATTTCTAAAAATGTTATACTTTTATTGGGAAAAAATTTTAAAATTCAAGGTGATAAAAATGACATTAAATATAGTGATGGTTGAGCCTGAAATACCGCAGAATACAGGCAATGTAGCAAGAACTTGTGCGGCAACAGGTGCAAGACTGCATCTTGTAGGTAAAATGGGATTTACACCTGATGACAAAAAATTAAAAAGAGCAGGTCTTGACTATTGGTATCTTCTTGACATTACATACTATGACACAATGGAAGATTTTTTTGAGAAAAATAAAGGTGGTAATTTCTTTTACTTCTCTACAAAAGCACAGAAACGACATTCTGATGTGAGTTATCCTGACAATACATATCTTGTTTTTGGTAAGGAAACAGCAGGACTTCCAGAAAAACTACTTTTTGAAAATGCAGATAAATGTGTTCGAATTCCAATGATTGATGAAGCGAGAAGTCTTAACCTTTCTAATGCAGTGGCAATTGGCGTTTATGAAACACTTAGACAATGGGATTATCCGCAGTTACTTGAAAGCGGAGAGTTGAGAAATTACAATTGGAGTGACCAACAATGAAAACTCCTCAATATTTAATTAAATATTGCCTTTCAAAAAATGGTGCTTACGTTGACCACCCATTTGGACCAGAGTCCGAAATAATTAAAGTGGAAAAGAAGATTTTTGCACAGTTTTTTCAATTAAAAGGTACAGATACAATTACTTTGAAATGTGATGCAGTGACAGGACAGTTTTACAGACAGATGTTCCCTGATATTGTTGTGAGAGGTTACCATTGTCCTCCTGTTCAACAACCATATTTTAACACATTCGCACTTGATGGCTCTGTGCCTGATGACATAATACTCGAGATGATTGACCATAGTTACGCGGTGGTTGTTGATAAATTACCGAAATATTTGCAAAGAAAATTGAATGAGAAATAAAAATAATACGCACCTGACAATTAGTAGTCAAGTGCGTTGTTTTTTATCATAAAACCCATGGGACGACTCGGTGTCTTCTTCTATGCTATTATTTAGTAATTATTAAGTGGAAATGTAACACGGACTTTGAACAGGTCGCCGTCGATTTGGATATCGAGTTTGCCCTTCTGTACTTCAGTAAGACTTTTTGCGATTGATAGTCCTAATCCGCTGCCTTCTGTGTTTCTTGAACTGTCACCACGGACAAATCGTTCCATAAGTTCATCACCTGAAATATTTAATGCATCTTTTGATATGTTTTTAAAACTGATTTCAGCAAATTGTCCGTTTCGGGTTGCATCAACATAAACCCTTGTTCCCGATTGAGCATATTTTTCAATATTATTAAGAATGTTATCGAAAATACGCCACATATGACGGCTATCTGCCATTACAAGCAACATTTCATCGGTTTTATTAAGAACGATTTGAAGATTTTTTTGTAAAAAGCGTTCTTCGTATTCGCCGAGAGCCTGTGTAAGCAGAATTCCCAATTCAAACTGTGAAAGATTAACACTCACATTGCCTGTTGATGCCTTTGAGGCTTCAAGTAAATCATCAATAAGTTTTTTAAGCCTTATAGATTGTCGCGATAACACGTCCACATATTCTTTTGCTGTTTTGTTGCTAATTTCTTCTTTTTCAAGCAAATCCACATAATTGATGATTGATGTCAAAGGAGTTTTGATATCGTGAGAAACATTGGTAATAAGCTCGGTTTTAAAGCGTTCGGACTTCATTCGCTCCTCAACAGCTTTTGCAATTCCGTCGTTTATATTATTGATATTTTCTGCGTGGTCTTTAATATCAAGAAACATATATTTTGTATTGATTTTCTTATAAATATTACCTTTTGCGATTTCTTCGGTGCCTTTTTTAATCTGTTTGAGGATTATTGCAATGAGAATTGCGAAAACACCTAAAACTATATTGAAAATAAACCATAGCGGAAAATCACAGTCATGGGATATAACATATATAGGTATTTCCAAAAAGCCAAGTGCAATAACAATTAAAATAGTTTTCCAAACAAGAGGGATTTTGCGTAGCAATCTTCCAAAACAACTGACTACTTTAGATAAACAATTCTTACTTTTTCTTATAATCTTAAGGATCAACTCCCAGATTATTTTTAAAAGTTTAATAAATAAAATAGTAATTTTATAAACAGCTGTTGATTTAATGTATGACCGTGTTTTAAGGCGAACAGCAGTTGTTATGCTTAAAACAGCAAACATTATCCAATCAATTAGTATTCCAACTCCGGCAAGCACTGTAACAAGTAATATAATATATGTATCATCGTCATAAAGCCACCAATAATAAAGTTCGTAGTTTAAATAGTAAATTCCTAGACCTAGCAGGAATGTTAAACCTAAATAAATAAGCGTAAGAATATCAATAGGGAATTCATCAAATCGAGAAATATGAATCCCATCAACCCCTGCTTTATGACCCGCTACGCACAAAATGAATATAAAGAGTATTATTGACACCACAGATGAAATTGCAATAACAATATATAATTTTGCTTCATTTCCCGAAACAAAATCAAATAGTTTTTCTGTGTAATATATATTATTTTTTACAATGGGCATACTCTTATACTGCAGGGTAATTTCAAAACTCCGCTCAACATAATATTCCGATAAATCTATTTCATTATTTATATCTTCATTTGCAATTGAAACACTCGTTGTTTCTTCAATAACCTCGTTCACTTTATACTTGTTGTTTTCATCTAATACAGAGAACGACATTGTCCCAGATATTTCTACAACACTATCATCTTCAGAAATGGATGAATACAAAATTTGATTATTGTTTAAATCTTTTATTTCATAAAGAATATTTTCTGCAAATAATGGTGCATATGAATTATATGAGCAACCTGATTTTTCATCGTATCTTATAAATCTATATACAGAATCACGAATATCTCTTTCATAGTTCCACATGATACTTCCAATAATTCTTTCCTTGTTTTCTGCAATTTTTTTCTCTTCATCAAACGCACCTGAACCAATTCCGAAAACAATACAAACACCTGAAAGTAACAATGTAGTCATAAAAACTGCAAAAAGAACAATTGCGATACATTTTACAACAAAACTATTTTTCATCATCTTACACCCCTTTCAAATTTGTAGCCTTGTCCCCATACAACCTTTAAATATCGAGGTTCTGCGGGGTTAATTTCAATTTTTTCTCGGATGTGACGAATATGTACTGAGACGGTGCTTTCTGCACCATAAGGGTCATCTTTCCACACCTTTGAATATATCTCTCGGGGTGAAAAAACCTTGTCGGGAGTTAACATCAGCAAATGAAGAATATCATATTCCGTTGGTGTGAGTGAAACTTTTTCTCCATCAACAGCAACTGTTTTTGCTGTATCATCAAGTTCAACTCCGCCAATGCATAAATTCTTTTCATTTATTCTTCCGCCACCAAGCATCAAATATCGTCGAAGTTGAGATTTTACGCGTGCAACAAGTTCAACAGGATTAAAGGGTTTTGTGACATAATCATCAGCACCAACATTCAATCCTAAAACTTTATCTGTATCCTCGCCTTTTGCCGTCAACAAAATAACGGGAATATTACTTATTTCACGGATTTTTACCATTGCGTTTATGCCGTCTAAAACAGGCATCATAATATCCATAATTACAAGGTGAATTTCTTGTGTACGCACTTTTTCAAATGCTTCTGAACCGTTGTAGGCTACAATTGTGTTATACCCCTCGGATTTAAGATAAATTACAAGAGCATTGACAATATCTTTTTCATCATCACAAACTAAAATATTATACATATTTCCAACCTCCAACGATATTTTATAATAAATTTAATTAAGATAAAAGCAAGTAAATCATTAAGATTTTATTAAGATAAAAACTAACGGCGGGGTATAACCCCGCCATGCAATATATTATAATAAATCAACTTTTAATGTTTCATTATTATATTTATAGAATTTACGGTCTTCAAGTGCCCAGAGGCGATTTGTAAATTCACCTTTATTTACTCCGCTGACTGCATCCATAATTTCATAAACTCTTGCATCCATTAAATCGAGTTGTGAAAGAAGTTCTGCTTCAAGGAATAACGGTCTCACAGCAGCACCAAATTCTGGTTCACCGTGATGGGATAAAATCATATGTTGTAAAAGCATTGATTTTTCACTATCTATACCAAGCTTTTTACCTGCATCCTTAACCATCATTGCGCCCATTACAAGATGCCCTAAAAGGTTACCTTCAACAGTATATCCTGATGCAATTCCTGTATCTTTAACATCAAATTCAACCGTTTTTGCAATATCGTGAAGGATTGCGCCTGAAATAAGCAACTCGCGATTTACAAAAGGATATACTTTACAAACAGACTCACAAAGTTTCACAATAGATGCAGTATGCATTAACAAACCACAACGAATAGCATGATGAAGACGGAATGCTGCAGGGAAATACAGAATTTTTTCTTTATTTTCTTCAAAAAGATATGAAACAATTTTTTTCAAATCCTCATCATTAAAACCATTCACAATATTAACAAGATGGTTAAACATTTCTTCACCTGTATAGTCAGCTGATTTAACATAGTCTGCCACATCTACACCATCACTTTCTACAACAGGCCTGATTCTTTCAATTCGCAACTGGTCGTGGCCGTTATACTGTGATATTACACCTCTGATTTTAACAAACATATCCGTTTCATATTTGCCGTGTGATACTTCATTATAATCCCAGAGTTTTGCAAAAATTTCTCCGTCCTTATCAGATAGAACGATGTCGAGATATGAATTACCGTTTTTTGCCATTTTTTTATCACACTGTTTAATGACCGCAAAGCCTTCAACTTGTCCGTTATTACCGATTTCTTTAAAATTCATAATTAAAATAACACAAAAAATGTGTATAATCCTTTCGTAAATTTACAATTAGATTATACACAAATTATTAAACTATTGCAACCGATTTTCTAACCAAAAAGCATATTATCCGTATTAATCTGTGCAATAAAAATTGAACAGATTAACAGTGTAGTCAAAACTATGCTGATTACACAAATTAAATAATTTTTTATAAGTTTTGTAAGTTCTGTCATTTATATTTTATACTCCTCTAAAAATTCAGACAAAGAGTTTGCAAAAAGTTGTGCTGAATAAACCGCTTCTGCCAATGTATTTGCATCTGTTCCTATTTCAACTGAAATTGCACATGGCATAAGGTGCATATTATACTTCCTGCTGCAAAACATCAATGGTCTTATAAGTTTTGAATTATCGTTTTTCATTTTTTCTTGTAATTGTGTGGCAAAAGCCAAATTCTTTTGCCAATTCGGAAAATTGGTTACATTTCCATCTTCACAACCGCTGATAAGCATAATTTGCGCTGCTTTTTTACCATTTATTTCTGTAACAGTTTTAATACGTGAACCATCTTTTTGATAAATTGCATCCCTATGAATATCCAGCACAATTTGGATCGACGGGTTATTCCGCAATATTTGGCTTATAGATTTACATGATCGTTCATATGCACCGCTATATTCTTTATCATATACCGTTTTATCGTGAATAGTTTTATATCCATTTTCTTCTAAAATTTTACAAATTTCTTCACCAACCCGAAGCATATTTTCCTTTGAATTTTCACTTCTCGACTTTCTTTCATTAGTATAGTATCCTCGGTCAAGTAGTTCATATGTTTCGGTTGTATGAGTATGATAAATCAGTACGGATGGTTTGGTTTCATCTATATTAGCATAAACCGGTCTTTTTAGATAGTCGGCTAAATCAATTTCGTGGGAAAAAGTAGTATTCCTGACATAAATACCATTATATTCCGAGGTAGCGTTTTGTGTACTATAATCTTTCTCTATAATTCTTCCGTCATTTGATGATTCTTTATAGGTTTTTTCTGCCTGTTTCATAAGTTCAACTATATCTGTAGGTACAGAAGAAAATGTAGATTTATCAATAATCTCAGAAAACTTATCCGATACTGCCATTTCATCAATTTTATTACTTTTTACCTGTTCATTATCAATTTTAAAAATGAGTTGTGGGTTGGACAAATACATACCAACATACAGTATTTTTTCTAAAGAGTTATCAAGTCCATAAAATAAAAATGAAATAATTAACAGAATTGGTAATACAGAAATAAAAATATATTCTAAGACTTTATTTAAATTGTTTGTCCTTTTCTTCAAAGTATCAGCTCTTTTCGCAACATAATTATTAAAAATTATGCGGGAAAGATATTAATTATGATAAAGCCAAAAACATTTCAGCTTCAAGATTGGGTTGAACGGCACAGTTGATGCTCATTGCCAGAAGATTTGCCGCTCGGTTAACAATGATATCTATTTCTTTAGGGGTTACAAACATAGTTTCATCTTGTTCTAAATCAACAACTGTAGGGACACCAATTGATATCACTGGAATTCCAAGTGTAGTTTTATCAATGGTTTTCCTGTAATTTCCCACACCAGAACCAGGAGTTATACCTGTATTAGACAATTGAACCGTTTTTCCAAGTGATGAAATTTTACTTGATGCCAAAGCATCTACAATAATAACAACATCAGGATTAATAAGTTTAGCAATTCCGTTTATATATTCTGCAGTTTCAATCCCCGTTTGACCTAACACTCCTGTTGAAATTGATGCTACGGGATTTAAGTTTGGAAGGTGTTGTTTAATTTGAGTATAATTTTCAAAATGCCTTGTTGAAAAAATTTTTTTTGCACAAAGCGGTCCTAATGCATCAGGTGTAACATTTTCGTTCCCAAGCCCTGCAATTAAAAATGTTTTTGATTTTTTTGGAATCAGTTTTTTTATTATTTTTGTTAAAATATCTAATCTGTTATCAAGCAATTCACTTTCGTGAGAAAATTCAGGTAAATCAACAGTAATATATCTTCCCATTGGCTTTTCCATTGCTTTTTCGCCATCTTTGCTTATAATCTCTACTTCTATAACCTCTACATCATCGCATTTTTCTTTTTTAACTACTACGCCCTTTATATCACTATCAGCAATTGTCTCTTGTTTCTCAAGTGCAATATCTGTTCTTATTCCCATTTATATCTCCTTATATATTTATACATATTAAAAAATAATAATCAATTTAAAAAAATACTTGATTTTTATTTTATTTCGTGGTAACATATGTATCTGTAAATACGAAGGAGGTGTAACGAATATGCCAAATATCAAATCAGCTAAAAAGCGTGTTCTCGTTAACAAGACAAAGGCTCAGCGTAACAAGTCAACAAACTCTGCTCTTAAAACAGCTATTAAGAAAGCAAATGTTGCTATTGAAACAAATGCTGCTGATAAAAACGAGCTTGTAAAGGTTGCTGTTAAGAAAATCGACCAGGCTGCTGCTAAAGGTCTTCTTCATAAGAATAATGCAGCTCGTAAAAAGTCTGCTCTCGTTACAAAGCTTAACAAGGCTTAATTATTACGTAGCTCTTTGCCGTTGACGAAAGTCTGCGGCATTTTTCTTTTTGTAAATACTCATTGACTTTTTATGGAGTTTTATATATAATATATACGTAATTAATTTCTTGGAGGTTACTTGTTATGAAAAAGACTTTAAAAGTAATTGCAATTATTGTAGGTATTGCTGCTGTTGCAGTTGCAGCATATATACTCATAAAAAAATATGTTGACAGTAAAAGAGTGGTAATCGGTAACGATGCTGAAAATTATGTTTCATGCTCTTGCTGTGATGATAGTTTTGTTTCAGAAACTGTTGCTTAATCATAATCTAACATCATTTAAGGACTGTTCAATT
>JAZNIQ010000035.1:0-31465 GCA_045577555.1 Candidatus Fimenecus sp. | reverse complement strand
CAAATCGTAGAATCTGACCACCTTTTGTCCCCAGCTGTGTGTCATCAGGTGATTGACATATTCGATTTCAGGGTAAAGTGTTTCAAGACGCTCTACAAATTGTTCTATGTTGGGCTCTTCAAAATACAACTCAGATTGATTACTGTTTGGAATTACACTTCTTTTTGTAAATTGTTCCCAATATCTCAATTCCTGTAAATATATATTATTCGTCAATTCCATATTCCCATCGTTGTCTTGAAAAAGTTGAAATCCAAACATATCACTATAGAACTTTAACGCACGGTTACAATCTTTAACAACAATAAGTGTTCCTTTGTATTTCATATACGTTCTCCTCGTCAAATTCTTATTTGTCAAAACAATTGTACCACACATATACCAAGCAAATCAACCTGAATACATATCCTCGTATAAACACAAGGATTTTTTATCACAAAAATTTTAATTAAAGGAAGGTGAAACAATGCTTTAGCAAAAATTAAAACATCATTTTATGTTTCAAAACTTAAACAAAAAATTTTCAAAGAAAGGAAAAAGAATTTAATGGAAAACGAAAAAATTGAATATTTAAAACTTGAAATGCTCCATCCCTTTGAAAACAATCCGTTTCAGAGTGTTGATGAAAGCGAATACGATGAGCTTCGTGACAGCATTATGGAGTTCGGAATTATCACACCGTTGATTGTTAATAAGTCAGAAAACGGTTATGAAATTATCTCCGGGCACAGACGATGGCAGATTGCAAAGGAATTAAATTTTGATGTTGTTCCCGTTTATGTAAAAGAATTTTCAAAAGAAGAAGCGGTAATAAATTTTGTTGACTGTAATCTCAGCCGAGAAAAAATCTTGCCCAGTGAAAAAGCCCGTGCTTACAAAATGAAACACGATGCAATTAAAAAGCAAGGTGCAAGAACTGATTTAACTTCGTCACAAGTTGGGACGAAGTTCCGCAGCGATGAAAAGCTCGCAGAAACAATGCCCGATTCACGAATGCAGATTCAAAGATATATCCGATTGAACAATTTGCAACCTGCTCTTCTTGATATGGTGGATGAAAAAAGAATTGCTTTTATACCTGCAGTTGAACTTTCATATTTAACAGAAGAGGAACAGTGCAACTTAATTGAAACTATTGAAAGTGAAGATTGCACTCCGTCACTCTCGCAGGCACAGCGTATGCATAAGTTAAGTGATGAAAAGAAACTCACCATGGATGCTATCTTTGAAATTATGCAGGAGCAGAAAGCTAATCAAAAAGAATATATAAAAATTCCTGTTGAAACTTTTAAGAAGTATTTTAAGAAAGATATGCCACCGAAAAAGATGGAAGAGATAACAGAAAAGGCTCTTGCACGGTATGCAAATTTTCTTCAAAAGCAACGACAATGGGAGCGATAAAAAGTGTGGTATAAGTCTTAACAAGCACTGAATTTGTGTCCACACATTTGCTTGTTGCGACTTTTATGATATGGCATCAGTCTCAACAAGCATTGAATTCGTACGGACACAAATTCCGCTTGTTAAGGGTTTAACCCCTAACACCCCGACAGAAAAATTAAAAACAAGGAGATGTATATTATTAGAATCACAGAAGTTATAAAGGAAATAAAAGTATACTATGAAATCATAAAAGCAGATTTTATAAGAACTTTAAGCGGCACAAAAGCAGAATGCACACTGCCTATAGATACCTATGCCCTTGAAAATTTCGTGCGTTGTGTTTGGTATGATATTACAGAGTTTTTCTCTAAAGAGGAAAATGTAATTAACTGCAGACAGCAAAAGCCTGAAAATGCAGATACTGCACCTTTGACAGAAGAAGATGTTTAATCAGATAATAGGGGTGTAAAAAAATTGCACCCCTAAAAATTAAGGAGGAATAAAAATTATGACAGCAGTAATTTATGCACGATATTCAAGTGATAATCAAAAAGAAGAATCTATTGATGGTCAGCTAAGAGAGTGTAAATCTTATGCTGAAAGAAACGGTATTAAGATTATAAATTCGTATATTGACAGAGCATTATCCGCAAAAACAGATAACAGACCGCAATTTCAAAAAATGATTCATGACAGCTCTCGAAAATTATTTGATATAATCCTGGTATGGAAACTTGACCGTTTTGCTCGTAACCGTTATGACTCTGCACATTACAAAAATGTGCTTAACAAAAACTCAGTCAAAGTCGTTTCTGTAACCGAAACAATATCACGTGGAGCAGAAGGAATACTTCTTGAATCTATGCTTGAGGGTATGGCTGAATATTATTCAGCTGAGTTAAGTGAAAAGATAACAAGAGGCCTTACAGAAAATGCTCTTAAATGTAAATTCAATGGTGGTACAAGAACTATCGGTTATCTTATAAATTCTGAGCAAATGTATGAAATCGACCCACAAGCTGCACCTATCGTTTTGGAAGCCTTCAAACTTTATGTTTCCGGCAAGACGATGAAAGAAGTTACGGAGATTGTTAATGAGATGGGACTGCGTACTGCACGAGGACATAAATTAAATTTAAGTGCAACACAGCGTATGCTTCAGAACCGTAAATATTTAGGTGAATACAGATACAGTAATCATGTTACAGAATGTGGTATTCCACAGATAATTCCTACAGACTTGTTTGAAAGAGTACAGAAAACGTTAGAGAAAAACAAAAAAGCTCCTGCAAGTCACAAGGCAGTCGATGATTATCTGCTCACAACAAAATTGTTCTGCGGTGACTGTGGCTCAATTATGGTCGGTGAAATCGGCAGAGGAAGAAATAATCAACAGTATCGTTATTATAAGTGTATAAGCGCCAAACGCAAAAAAGGGTGCAACAGTAGAAGGGGTATTAAAAAGGATATTCTTGAAAACCTTGTTCTTACACACATTATGAAAACTATTATGGACGATGATACCGTTGAACAAATAATTGATATTGCTATGCAGGAACAGGCAAAAGAAAATGTGGCTCTTCCAGCCTTGAAGAAACAATTGAGTGATGTCAAACGTGGCATTGAAAATATGCTTAATGCCATTCAGGACGGTATTTACAATTCGTCCACAAAAGAGCGTTTGGATAAATTGGAAAAGAGTAAAGAAGAACTGGAAATTCTTATCGCAAAAGAAAAACTCAGTAAACCGCTACTGCCAAAAGAATGTATAAGATATTGGCTCTACGAACTTCGAAAACTTAATATAGACAGCCTTGAAGCACGCAAATGCTTAGTAAACACATTTCTTAATTCAGTTGTAGTTTATAAAGATAAAATAGAATTAGTTTTCAACTATCGTGAGGGGACAGAAACTGTCCCCTTCGACAGATTGATTAGCGTTTCGGATACATATATTGATACTCCACCAAACAAGAGTCAGACGAACACCTACTACTTCTTCACAGGCGGCTTCGCCATGAAGGTGGATATCTGACAAAAAAGAAAGAACCAAGGTTAGAAATAGCCTTGGTTTTTTGTTGGTTATCAATGATTGATAGAAGCCTTTTTTGTTTGCTGAAATTACTCTTAGTATCGAGGATGCACAGGAATATGTCTATTCCATCTCTTTAACCCGCAGAGTAAAATGATGGCGAAATATTGAAGTAAAACTCTATATTTAAAATAACCGTTCCGATAGGCTAAAAACTATCGGAGCTTTTTTCTTTTCTTAGACAGTTACAAACTTCCTTATTAGATTGAATTGCTTGCCTATTTATAGTATAATACAAAAATAAGATATAATTGCTAACATTTAAATATGGTATAAAGGAAGAAAACGAATGCATATTATCTATATAGAGTTCGGACATTCAAAATCCACTCAGTATAAAAAGGCGTGTAATTTGGCAAAACAACTTCCAAATTATATATGCAACAACGGAACAACAAGATGCTTCATTGATAGTATAAAAGAATATATGTGTGTTCAAGGTATTGTATTAACTTTGATTAATACAATATATAAATGGAAAAATGCAAAAATATTTCTTTATGAACAACAATACCAGTCGGCTTTTGATTATTATGAGTTCGTAGAAAAAATCAAAAGTAAAGCTGGGAAATATAAACCACTTATTCGAGCTAGCAATGAATCTGATGTATCTTTAGGTGCAATAACTTATGAGGATTTACCGTTGCCGATTGTTTATTATCCAGAACATTATGGTGCTTTTTTCGGTTTTTCAGAAGATGTTGGAGAAAAAATTTTCTTCTGTGAATGCCAACGCAATGCTATTGAAAACTATATAGAATTACGAAAAAAACAACCTTTAACAAATTATTCCGGTTCTAAAACATATCCTTTAGGGACCGATTATTTTCCTAGAACAGTGGCTGAAAAGTCGAGGAGTTATGAGGAATCTCCATTAGAAGCCTTTGGATTTAAAGAAAAGCTTTGTTTTCGCTGTAATAAAAAAATCCCAACTATGAAATATTGCCACCCTATGTATGGCGGTGTGTTTAAACAACGGTTTGGGTGGTATATTCAACAAGAGAAATTTAGGTTAGGTATTGACCCTTATCAGATACAAGAATTGAATATTTTGCCAGAAGAGTGCACGCCTGCTTTTTATGACTATGTTCAAAGATTATCGCAACTTATGTCCAAGAACGATGAGTTCGGAGATGAGTTATCTAAATTGCAGCATGAATTTCAAAATGCACTAGAGAATTCGGTGCGAGAACAACTTGGATATCCCAAAATTGGAGATGCATGGGTAAGTGAAACGATACTATATCACATCGTTGAAGAAATATATCCAAATATAGAAATTATTCGTCATCATCGCCCACAGTGGTTAAATGGTTTAGAGTTGGATATTTATATACCTAGTAAAAAACTCGCTTTTGAGTATCAAGGTATACAGCATTTTCAAGCGGTCGAACACTGGGGTGGTCAAGAAAAATTAAAAATACAAAAAGAGCATGATATTCGAAAAAAACAAATTTGTGAAGAAAAAGGAATATGCCTTATTTGTATAAACTATGATGAAGAATTAACCAATGATTATATAGTTAAAAAGATTGCTCTTGAAGGAATTAAGTAATATTAAAACCGCTCTGTTAGGCTAAAATCTAACGAGCGGTTTTATGTTTTATACATCTAAAAAAGAAGCTTTCATGTTATCTAAACTGTATATATCTGGTTTAGTTGTTTTTATTTCAATACTTTCCACTTTAACGATATCAGACGATAAAGCAGTGCAAGAGTCTATGTCAAATAATACGACATTAATTCCGCCTTGTTTAAGAGAACTATTAAATCGTAAGCCGTCAAAATCTAGTTTTTTGATTTCTTCTGTAATATATTGGGTTGGTAGATACTGAATCGGCTCACCAGTATTGGGTACAGAAAAATGTTTTCCAATGATATCATATAAACTAGGAACGTCATAATCAGGATTTTTAAGGTGCACAGGAAAACTTTTTGTAAGGTCGTAAATTTTTAAAGGTCTTTTGGTTTTGAATTTTGCTACACTTACTTCCTGACCAATAGTAGGGTGTACTTCATAAATAGGTGTTTGTTCATCTTCACACAAATACAAATAACTGATTCGTTCAGGGTTTGCTCTTCCTGCAGAAGTTAATTCCTTAGGTGGTGGTCCCGAAAATTTGCTATCGTATCCTTTAAATTTTTTTCGTTTCCACTTGCTATAAGCTTCTTGTATACGATTAAATCCCGCTTTAGAATCTGCTACAAGCATTATAGGCAACATTTCTGAAGGATTTAAATTCAATTTAGGAACGTTTATTTTTGTAGTATCATCTTGCGGTAAGACAAAATTATTCAAGAAACCGGACAAAAGATCCTCATTGAAAATGCGGGCTCGATAAAGTATCTTATTCTCAGGAATTATGTCTGCGGCAAACTCAGCTTTATCATGTAACTCTTGAATAATTTTGCTGTTGGTTGAAAATCTATTTTTGTAAAATAAATCATTAGAAAATTTCTTCCATTCTTTCTCTGCGTTGTTCTTGGCGTTGCTATAAAAAAGAAATAAAACAATTTTGAAAAAGGCATCTGTTTTAGATAGTTCTTTTAAATCTCCTTTTTTTGGTAATAAATCCATAGTGAATCTCCTAAAAGTATTTTACATATTATACTACAAATCTACAAAATGTTCAACAAACGCAAATCTGCATATTCGACAAAACACAGACCTCCTTGTAAAATGGTATTACCAAATACAAGGAGGTTGTTTTTATATTATATTTTTAAATTGCAAATTAGTTTGTATGATATTTTCTTGCAATTTTCATTGTTGTTGTTTTTGGGAATTCCTCATCACGAACAATGATTTTACCAACACGCTTAAACATTGGCATCATAGCGTTTGTCTTTTTAACGTCTGCGTCAAGAGTATCTCTACAATCAGGATAATCTTCTTCATTTAAGAAGAATTCACCTGTAATCTTATCGCCTTCCTGATAAACAAGAACTTCCTTAACATAAGGAATTGTATTCATGAGTTTTTCCTCGATTTCTTCAGGAGAAACATTCTTGCCGTTTGAAAGAATAATCAAATTCTTCTTTCTGCCAACCATAAAGAGGAAGCCTTCATCGTCAATTCTGCCGAAGTCACCAGTTTTGAACCAATCACCATCAAATGCAGCTGCAGTTGCTTCAGGTTCATTGTAGTAACCAACCATAACATTTGAACCTCTTACATAAATTTCGCCAACGCCACTTTCGTCAGGGTCAACAATCTTGATTTCGTTACAATCAAGTGGAGTACCAACGCTACCAAATTTAAACTTTCTTGGGTGATTACAAGTAATAACCGGTGAGCATTCTGTAAGACCATATCCATTAAAAACATCAATACCGATATCATAAAGTCCTTTTTCATATTTAGGGTCAAGATAAGCGCCGCCACAGATAATCATATCAAGATTTCCGCCAAGATTATCGTGAACCATCTTAAAAATCTTACGGCGTTTGTCGATACCGAATTTCATAAGGATATTGCTGATTTTAATACCCTTTTTAAGCAATTCTTCCTTACCCATTTTACGAGCGGTCTTCCAAATTCTGTCATAAACTGTTTCTACAACAAGCGGAACACCTGTAAAGTTATATGGCTGGAATTTTTTAATATCTCTTTGAATATCTTTAAGGCTGTCGCAAAGATATCCCCATTCAGAAACAATATATGTAGCATAAAGTCCGCTAACCCATGAAAGAGTATGGTGCAAAGGAAGGAAAGCAATAGCATGACGGCCTGTAAGCACACGGAGTGATGCAGAACAGTTGCTTGCAACATTTTTATGAGTAAGCATAACACCTTTGCTCTTACCTGTTGTACCTGATGTGAAAACAATAGCAGCTAAATCATCAGGCTTGATTTCGATTGTATCGAAAGTATCATCGCCTGCTTCAATTAACTTTTCACCCTCAGCATAATATGTGTCAAACTCATCCATAAAGAAATATTCCATTTGTGGAACTTCAGGGTTAGCCTTAATTTGTTCAACAAATTTTACAAATTTCTTTGAGTAAACAACAGCGTCACAATCGCAACGGATAATCTGGTCTTCAATATCCTCATATGAAAGTTTTGCATCCATAGGAACACAAACATTACCGCCTACGATAATTGCATAATATGCAAATCCCCAGTCGATATTATTCTCAGAAACAATAGCAATCTTTTTGCCATTTTTCAAGCCTTTACTGTAAAAATATGTGCTGAGTGTTCTGATTCGATAAAAAGTTTGATTATAGTTAATTTCCTGGAGTTGCTTGTTTCTGTCAAGAAACATAAACTGTTTGTTGTTGCCGCCTCTTACAGTGCCTTCAAAAACAATTTCGCGTATGGTCTGATACTCGGGAATTTCAACTTTAGCCGCGTTCTTGTGATTTTTGTTCATCTCTTTATTTCCTTTTCTACAATAATCGAGTTATTATCTCGAATTTTTATGAATAAAATATGTCCATTTTGTAAACACAACGTTAATTAAGCCACTTTTTGTCCATTATTGTATTCTTTTAGATTATACCATTTTCTTTATTGCTAATGCAAGTGTTTTATGATATAATTTTTTCATTCACAGCATAAAAATGATGGAAAAGGGGCTTTTTATGGGAAATAAAATTATTGTAGCAGGTGGAGGTCACGGTGGTATTGCCGCAGCAATGCTACTGGCTAAACGCGGTTATGACGTAACCGTTTATGAAAAGAGTGCAAAAGGCAAAATGGGATATGACTGGACAGATATTTTTGATAAAAAAGGTTGGTCAGCAATTGGAATCCCCATGCCGGACAAAAGCAAATATAACCTTAAGCACGATATGACATTCTATGGTCCTGCTATGGAAACTGCGCTTACACAAAACACTGAGGATGACAAAAAAGAAATTCAGATGGAAAGAAGTGACATTTACGCTCATTTAATTGAACACGCTGAAAAAGCAGGTGTTAAATTTGAATATGAGCAACAAATTCTCAATCCTATTCTTTTCGGAAACAGAGTTGTGGGTATTAAAACTGACAAAGGCGAATATTTTGCAGACCTTGTACTCGATGCTTGTGGCCTCAACTCTCCTGTAAGACGTGCGTTACCACCATCAATGGGTATTCAGAATACCCCGATTGAATATGAACAGTTTTATGTTTACCGAGCATTTTTCAACAAGGCGTGTGAAGTTGAAGAACATAATAAATTCAAAGTAATTTTGCTTCCTAACAACGAACTTGGTATTTCCTGGATTGCTACTGAAGAAGAACATACAGATGTTCTTATCGGGCGCTTTCGTCCGTTTGACCGTGAGTATGCAATAAATCAAATAAATTTGTTAAGGGAATCAAATCCGAGTATAGGCACAGAAATCGTCCGTGGTGATGCTTTCGCAAACATCCCTGTTCGTCAGCCGTTGGGAGTTCTTGTCGCTGATGGTTATGCTGCAATCGGTGACAGCGGATTTATGACTGTTCCCGTAATTGGTTCAGGTATTGCAAACTCACTCAAAGCCGCTAAAATTCTTGCAGATGCAATTTCAAATGATTGTAGTTGCTCATATAGTGCTGAAACCCTTTGGACATATCAGAAAAATTTTTATAAAGAGATTGGTGCGGCGTTAGCACCTCTTGCCTGTGTTAAACTTTTGCTTACACGACTCCAAGGTCCTGAACTTGATTATATCTTTGCAAAAGGAATTCTTAATGCCGAAGATATGACTATCGACGCAGACTCAACAAGCCTCGGTGCAATGTTAGGCGGTATGTCTTTGGACGACATCAAAATCAAACTTAACGGACTTATTAACAACAAGGTAATTCTCGCTAAAGTTGTTAAAATGGGCTTGCAATTAGCAAAAGCCACAGCTGTTACAGCCGCAATGCCAACTACATATAATCGCAAAACCGTTTTGCGTTGGGTTGAGGAATACAACAACTGCTTCAAACATTAATTCAACACAATATTTTTAAGAGACAGAGCAAATCTCTGTCTCTCATTTTTATAAGCAACGGGACAATATAAATGTTATTCACAATAACAATTATTCCGACAAACTCTTGTTTGTATGTTAAAACAAAAAAATGACAGAGCTTTTACACTCTGTCATTTTTTGTTATAAATTAAGATTATTTAGATGCTTCTTCAACAGCAACTGCACATGCAACTGTTGCGCCTACCATTGGGTTGTTACCCATACCGATAAGACCCATCATTTCAATGGGTATGAAGCACTATCCACACTTCCCTCACCTGCGGTGACACCTTCCCCTCCAGGGGGCAGGCTACAAATGAGAGTTTCCCTTTTGGAAAACTCTTATTTTTTGTGCTCATATTTTTCGTCATTGCCAAATGAGTTTTTTTGTGTTATAGTATTTGTCATTCTATTATAAGTGAGGCAGTTTTTTATGTATCAGATGATTTTAACTATTAAGGAAGCAGTTTGTAAAATTCTTACAGTTATTTTGCTTCTTCCTACAGGCTATTGTTTAAGTGATTCAAACAATACAGTAACAGTTGCTAATCCTTTTGAATCAATTGAAAATCCATATATTGTTGAATATCTTAATCCTGATATTGCAGCACATCGTTCGGGTGCCGGTAATGCACCTCAGAATACACTTATGGCATTTGAAAACATAATAGAAAAAGGTGACGACTGTTGCGTTGACACACTTGAATTTGATGTTCAGATTACAGCTGACGGGGAATTGGTTTTGCAACATGACCTGACTTACGATAATACATCAAATGCTGTTGAGGCATTCGGTAAAAAGAATGTTTGCGTTTCATCTCTTACCTTTGAGGAGGCTCAGGTTCTTAACCTTGGTGAGAATTTTGAGGTTGATGGTGAATACCCGTACAGAGGATTGCGAGGCGATGAAATCCCTGAAAATTTAAGAGTTGTAACATGTGACAGCATAATTGACTATGTTGAAGCGAATTGTGGTGACAAGAAGTATAATTATCTTATTGAAGTAAAGAGTATCGGTGCTGACGGAAAACGTGCAGTTGACAAGCTTTATTCAATAATTTCCGAAAGAAATCTCACGGACAGAACTGTCTGGTCAACATTTGCACCTGATGTGTCTTCATATATGAAATCTAATTATCCCGAAATACCACGTACTGCAGATGCAATTGAAGCTGTGGGATTTTACCTTTGCTTTGCATTGGGGATTGACCTGAAAGAGACTAATCCTTCATATGTTGCTTTGCAAATTCCGTACGGTGGAATGATTAACGACTTTATTGACCTTGGTTCAGAGGAAATGCTGAATTATGCTCATTCTTATAATATTGCAGTTCAATATTGGACGATTAACGAAGAGGAAGATGTAAAAAGACTTACTGAAAATGGTGCTGACTGCATTATAACCGATTATCCTGAAATGGCATACAGCGTTATCGAAGAATGCAAAAATCAATAATCTTTTTCAAAGTAAAGCCAACATTTTTGATGAGCCTAAAATGCTTAAAATGTATGACTATGCTTTGAGTAAGGGGCTTATAATTCTTTTCCACGCAGGTTATGACCCGTCATTCCCACCACCAATTCACAGTAGTCCAAAACAGTTTGCTGAAAATTCAAAGGAAATGCAAGGCGGAGTGATAGTTGCTGCACATCTTGGTGGACATAGTCAATGGGATGTTGTTGAAAAACACCTTATAAGTACGGATGTGTATCTCGATACTTCAACGCAAATTTTTATAGAGCTTTGTTGATACATTGTTTAACATAGTTCGAGAGCCCTGTGCACCAATAGTTTGCGAAGCTTTATCAAATCAAAAACAAACACATCATTTTTGTTTTCCTGAATACATTGTATCGTGTTTCTATTGATTTGTAAGCGGCCATTACTGACAAAATCTTTTTTGATTTTTTCATAGTTTTCCCCTCCATAAAAATCATAGAAGTTTTTAATGAGATACTTCTATCACACAAAAGTCAAACTTTCAACAAAAACAATAGACACATCATAGTGGAAAACTCCAAAATGATGTGTCTAACTTTTTATTTATTAAAATTTACAAAATTAAGATTTTACAAAACTGCAAAAGTCTTAAAGATGCTCAAAAAACCTTGTATATCAAGGATTACTTGCTTGCTTCTTCAACAGCAACTGCACATGCAACTGTTGCGCCTACCATTGGGTTGTTACCCATACCGATAAGACCCATCATTTCAACGTGAGCAGGAACTGAAGATGAACCAGCGAACTGTGCGTCACCGTGCATTCTACCCATTGTGTCTGTAAGACCATAAGAAGCAGGACCTGCAGCCATGTTATCTGGGTGAAGTGTACGACCTGTGCCGCCACCTGAAGCAACTGAGAAGTAGTTAACGCCATTTTCCATAGCCCACTTCTTGTATGTGCCTGCAACTGGGTGCTGGAAGCGAGTTGGGTTAGTTGAGTTACCTGTGATAGAAACGTCAACGCCCTCTTTCTTCATGATAGCAACGCCTTCAAGAACATCGTTTGCGCCGTAGCAACGAACAGCAGCTCTTTCACCGTCTGAATATTTTGTTTCGTTAACAATTTTAAGTTCGCCTGTGTAGAAATCATACTCAGTCTGAACATATGTGAAACCGTTGATTCTTGAAATAATCATAGCAGCGTCTTTGCCAAGACCGTTAAGGATAACACGAAGTGGTTCTTTACGAACTTTGTTAGCTGTTTTTGCGATACCGATAGCACCTTCAGCTGCAGCAAATGATTCGTGACCTGCAACGAATGCAAAGCACTTTGTTTCTTCTTTAAGAAGCATTGCGCCAAGGTTACCGTGACCAAGACCAACGTCTCTCTGTTCAGCAACTGAACCAGGGATACAGAAAGCCTGAAGACCTTTACCGATAACAGCAGCAGCTTCAGAAGCAGTTTTTACACCTGATTTAAGTGCAAGTGCAACACCGAGTGTGTAAGCCCAAACAGCATTTTCGAATGCGATTGGCTGAACACCTTTAACGATGCCTTCAACATCGATACCTTTTGATTCGCAAAGAGCTTTTGCGTCTTCGAGAGAAGCAATACCGTATTCAGCAAGACATTTCTCGATTTTAGCCATACGTCTTTCTTTGCCTTCAAATCTTACATCATTAGCCATTACAATATCCTCCTTCTCTTATTCTTCTCTTGGGTCAATGTATTTTGCAGCATCTGCAAAACGACCGTATGAACCTGTGTTGTTCTTAAGAGCTGTAGCAGCATCCATACCGTGACGGATATCTTCCATCATCTTGCCAAGTTTAACAAATTCATAACCAATAACCTGGTCATCAGCATCAAGTGCCATTCTTGTAATATAGCCTTCTGCCATTTCCATATAACGAACGCCCTTAACTTTTGTTGAGAACATTGTACCAACCTGTGAACGAAGACCTTTACCAAGGTCTTCAAGACCTGCACCAACAACAAGACCATCTTCTGAGAATGCAGACTGTGAACGACCGTAAACGAGCTGGAGGAAAATCTCTCTCATAGCTGTATTGATAGCATCACAAACAAGGTCTGTATTAAGACATTCAAGAAGAGTTTTGCCGGGAAGAATTTCAGCAGCCATAGCAGCTGAGTGTGTCATACCTGAGCAACCGAGAGTCTCAACAAGAGCCTCTTCAACAATACCTTCTTTAATATTAAGTGTAAGCTTACATGTACCCTGCTGAGGAGCACACCAACCGATGCCGTGTGAAAAACCTGAAATATCTTTGATTTCATAAGCTTTTACCCAATTGCCCTCTTCAGGGATTGGAGCTGGTCCGTGATGAGGACCTTTTTTAACACAGCACATTTTTTCAACTTCATGTGAGTAGTTAATCATAATAAATGAAAACTCCTTTCATAATTTAACGGAAAAATTCCTATCTTGTAAATTATACAATCACTTGTCCGAATTTTCAATAGTTATTTTGACAAAAGATTGACAATGGAAATGAAAATTATAGTAATAATTGTATTATTATCACCTTTTCCATAGAAATACAACAACAAGCCACATATTTATATACATTTTTGCGTTTTAAGCAACTATGTGATATAATTTATATGAAAACGCTGTAAAACGAGGTGGTAAAAGTGCAATCCGTTACATCACAAGTTGTTTGTGCCTGTTTAAGAGCTGTTTTTCACTCACCTTTTATGGACAATGTTAATATGTCAAACAAGGCAGGTAAGAAAACAAAAAACATAAAATCCCACTACAGACCCTCAAGAAACTTTACCATTTCACGCATAAAATGTAATAACTGCTACTATGAAATTCTTAAAAATAAAAACTGCAAGACCAACAAACTAATTTTTATGATTCATGGTGGAAGTTTTAAAGTAAAACTTATTGACACATACCGTCGTATTGCTGAAAAATACAGTAAACTTCTTGATGGTGCAACGGTTATAAGTGTAGATTACAGAGTTTTTCCCCAATATGAACATCCTGTACAGCTTTACGACACAAAAGATGTTTATCTTGAACTTTTAAACAAGGGAATAAAACCTGAAAACATAATTTTCATTGGTGACAGTGCGGGAGCAAATCTTGCTGTTACAACAACACTATGGTTGCGAGATAACGGCTACCCCTTACCGTCACATATTGTCTGTTTTTCACTATGGGCAGATATGACATCAAGTGGTGAATCAAGAGTAAAAAACGCATATCTTGACCCGTTTGGCGGAATTGCCAAGCACAAATCTATAGAAGAAAACTGGGATTATCTCCACAGAATTTCTGCTTATGCAAAAAACATTGACAGAATAAGCCCTTATGTATCACCTGTTTTTGCAGAGTTTAATGGTTTTCCTCCTGTAACACTTGTTTGTGGTGGTGCAGAAATGGACGAAAGCGACAACGACAGAGTTTTTGCAAAAATGAAAGAGGCAAGTATTAATGTTGAACTTTTAAAATATGAAGGTATGTTCCACTGTTTTCAGATGATGTCGTTTTTGCCTGAGAGTCATGATGCATATAAAAGAGTTTTTGAAAGGATAAAGGAGTGTCGATAATGAACCTTAACGATAAATTTTTGCTTAAAAAATTACCTGAAATTGCTGAAAATCAACTCAATTGCAGAATTTCCAATATGAAATTTATTGGCGGTGGCAGTTTTGGTAAAGTTTATAAATGCACAAAAGCTGATGGTGATACAATCATCCTTAAAGCATATCACGTCAGCGGAATGGAAGCTACCGAAGCTAATCAATTGCAGATTTTAGGTAAAAACACATCCGTTAATATGCCAAAGGTTTATTTTACATATACTGATGATGAAATTGCAGTTATGTGTATGAGCTTTATTGATGGCAAAAATGCTCTTGACCCCTCATTCTTGCTCAAAAGCAAAGCACAAAAGCAGAAATTTGCCAATGATGTAATTGACGGACAATTACAATGGCACAATGTCAAAGGTGAAAAGTTTGGTTATCTTGAAAACGCAATCTATGACAGTTGGAAGGAATTTTACATTGAAAATAAAGTTGAAAAAGACCTTACAGGACTAAAAAAACTTATGGATGAAGGAAAATACAGTAAGAAAAATTATGATTTACTCTGTCGTGGACTTGACATTTTTAAAGAAGTTGCCAACGAACCTGAATACCCTGTGTTGATTCACGGTGACCTTAATATTATGAACATTATGGCAGATTCGAAAAATATGAAACTGACAGGTTTTATCGACCCCTGCGGTTCAATGTGGGCTGACAACGAATATGATTTATTTCAATTTCTAAATATGTGGGGAAATGCTTTTTCTCTTTATGACACATACAAATCAAAATGCAAAATGTCAGAGCATTGTGATTTTAAAGTAGCGTTCTATGGTGCTTTGCACGAAAATTCAATGCGACTTAAAGGCGGATTGATTGTACCCGTATGGGAAATACAAAACAATAACCGGCTGAAAAAAGCAATGAAGAAATATTAAAACAACAAAGCGAGATTACAACAACTGTAATCTCGCCTTTGATTTTTATATGGAATTATGTAGGATACATTCACGAATGACCCGTTCCAAAGTACACAAAAACCTTTATTATACACTTTTATAAGTTTAAAAGTCTTATATCAAATCTTCCGTTCTGCTTAAAATATCCTAAATTAAAAATTTCTCCAGGATGTTTTTTGTTCCAAGTTTCAGCTACTGTTTTCAACTCATTCGCTGTAATCAAAAGAATTTGAGTATCGTTGTTTAATGAATAATCCACACACTCCTGTACACTTTGGGTTGTAAACTCTGGAGCAACAACCATAAACACAACAACCTCTTTATCCGATGTCTTTATATATCGGTCAAATTGCTGAATATGGTCTTTAAGATTAACAGGTGTTTCTTTTGACTTGTTATCCCACATAATATACTTGTCTTTAAAAGAAAGTTTTCCATCAGGATGGTCTGTTCCCGTTAATGTAAGTGGTTTGTTTAACAACATCTTTTCAAACAAATAGTCCGTTGCATCTTCAAAAAGATGTTCACATTGTAAATCCTTGTCAATTATATTATTTGACCTTAAGAATTTCAAATCTCTTCTTGCCAATTGTTCATATACTGCAATAAGCTTTTCTCTTGTATCCTCTGTTTTCAACTCAATGCGTCGCATGGAGTCATAATACTGTAAGATTCTTTCAATTAACGTATTTTTATTACCAGATACACTTAAACCCAAATCAGCACACCAACTTGATAACATAGTAACATCAAGACCATCTCGAGGCGAGAATCCACCAATCAAATTAGATGGCTGAATAGATTTTAATATAACTGTTTTCAATTCATTTACTGTTGGGTTATTGGATATTTCAATTTTTGCTTTACCAGATAACTGACCAGCTTTATTAACAATATCAACAAGGTATTGTTTCTTGGTTTTCTTTATTACATAATCAACCAACTTTTCATATCCATATGAACGCATTTCTACATTATAATATTTACGTATTTCCATAGCTATATCGTCTGGAATCATATCACAAACAATACCATCAGAATTTTTTATAGATACTAACAATCCTTTTGATTGTAAAATTCTACGAGTCAAATCAATATCATCAAAACTATGTAATTCGTTTTCTAACTTTGGAAAGCGACCTGATTTTGCCTCAAGAATATGTTGCTCACGAGTAGAAATAGATAAATATTTTCGAAGTGTTTCCAAAAGATTTTTTTCATCAACAGATATATCGTTATTATGTGCCCACGCTGTATCTAACATATGCTTAAATAACGCACAATCTTTTGAACTCTTATCAATATCAAAGTTGTTTGATTCATCAATAACCGTTTTCTCGTAATTCAAGATTGCAGAATCTGTATCTTTGCAAACGGAAATAAAATCATCCTCATTAAGCAGGTAATCACGCAACAAAATAGGGAAGATAATTCGTACCGTTCTATTTTCATCCAACTTAAGCTCATCTAATCTAGCTGAAATATTATCATATGATGTGTATTGCTTTGCCGTTTTAATCAAAAACTCTTTAATCTCATCCAACTCTAAACGACGATAATCCGCTACATACGCCGACGCAACTCGTCTCGCAATGGTAATATTAGGAATTTGTTCTACAAACTTAATAAAATCCATAATTAACACCTCTCGTTAATTCTATCACGCGTATAAATAAAAGTCAAACTGAAACACAGAATAATGTTGAAAGACCATCTTTCAAATCTATATATTTCTCTCCCTCAGTCGTTTTCTGTGAAAACGACAGCTCCCTCTTGATGAGGGAGCCGAACTAAATTTACATTGATTCCGGTGTTGAAATGCTGAACATTGTGAGAATGTTCGTAATTACATTCATAACACAAGTGCAAAGGTAAAGACGAGCTTGCATAAGTGCTTCGTCGTCAACTGCAACACGACAAGCATTATAAAACTTGTGGAAAAGAGTTGCAAGGTCAATGCAGTAACGAGTGATTTTTGCAGGGTCATAGTTCTTTGCAGAGTTCACAATTTCATCTGTGAGAGACGCAAGATGACGGATAAGCTCAATTTCTTCAGGTGCTGTAAGGAGTTTAAGTTCATCCTTTGTACAATCACGAACTGATACACCGTCTGCCTCAATCTTACGCAAGATACTGTGGATACGAGCATTTGCATATTGACAGTAATAAACAGGATTCTGTGATGACTGCTCAACTGCCAAATCAAGGTCAAAGTCCATCTGTGAACCAGGTTCTCTCATATTGAAGAGGAAACGAACTGCATCAACCGGAATATCCTCTAACAAGTCAACAAGTGTAATTGCTTTACCTGTACGTTTACTCATTCTAACAACTTCGCCGTCACGTGTAAGACGAACTAACTGCATTAAAATAACATCAAGACGGTCCGAATCAAGGTCAAGAGCCTCAAGAACACCTTTTAAGCGTGCAACATGACCGTGATGGTCAGCACCCCAGATGTTAATTGCCTTATCAAAACCGCGAGTAACAAACTTATTCTTATGATAAGCAATATCCGCGGCAAAATATGTGGGGTTACCATTCTGACGGATAAGAACATCGTCTTTAAGTTCAAGTTTGTCGATTTCTTCCTGTGTTTTGCCCTGACGAGTGAGCATTTCTGTCTGCACTTTGATATTGTTATACCAAACGGCACCGTCTTTTTCGTAAGTAAGACCCTTGTTTGTAAGGTAATCAATAACCTCTTTAACCGCTCCGCTATTATGAAGCTGACTCTCTTTAAACCAAGTGTCATACTCTATACGATATTTGGCCATATTGGCTTTCATATTCTCGATGTTTTTAGGAAGAGCAAACTCTACAAGTGCTTTTCTTCTTTCATCTTCACTCTTGTTTATATATTCATCACCGTAAATATCTGCAAACTGCTGTGCTCTCTCTTTAATATCTTCACCGTGATAACTATCTTCAGGTAATTCTACTGCATCTTCGCCTTTATAAATCTGCTGATAACGAATATCAAGTGACAAACCAAATTTTTCAATCTGATTACCCGCATCGTTGATATAAAATTCTCGCTCAACCTCATATCCAGCCATATCAAGTACGGATGCAAGACAGTCACCCAACGCTCCGCCACGGGCATTACCCATGTGCATCGGTCCGGTTGGATTAGCGGAAACGAATTCAACATTGATTTTTTTGCCTTCACCAAAATCACTTCTGCCGTAATCTTTACCAAGTGCCTTTACATCAAGCAAAATATCAGCATAAAAATCCTTTGAAAGAGTAAAATTTACAAATCCTGCACCCGCAACTGTGCAAGAATCAAAATATGTGCCGTCAAGTTCAATATATTTTGCAACTAAATCCGCAATTTTTCTTGGTGCACAGCGGAAAACCTTTGCACAAATAAATGCGATATTTGATGAATAGTCACCATTGTCACGATTTGCAGGAACTTCAATATTGAATGCCGGAATCGGCTCTGCAGGAATTTCACCCTCACTAACCGCTTTGCCAAGCGCATCCACAATAAGAGTATGTAATTCGTTGGTTGCCTGTTTAACAAGTTTTGACATGCCTTTTTCTCCTTATTTTTCTTCTATATATATAATCATTGTATTTTCTGATACAAATCCGTTATTGAAATCAAGAGAATATCTCATTTTGAGAATTGCTCCTGTTTCATCTCTTGACCAATCAACCTGACTGCCGTAAATACCCATTGTCAATTCGCCATAAGGTGTTTTGTAAAATGTGTGATGGCGTTTGCCTTTTTCAACCATCATTTCAGAGCTGAACTGACCATTTCTAACAATACTCACGGTATCATTTTCAAAAACCGATATAGTTGTTTCTTCCGGACCTGTTTCCGCATTATTCTCAATATATTCAATTACACTTTTGTTGTCTTCATAAATAACGCTACCTAAAACTGACATCTCACCTTGGTTATCACCGTTTTCGGTTCGTTGCTTACTGACAATTCTTATAACTGCCTGTCTTTTCATTATGCAAATTCCTTTTCCCATTTGTCAATAGCAAGAGTGCAGAGTTTATCAATTAAATCACCGTAAGAAATTCCTGCTTTTTCCATAAGCATAGGATACATACTTATATTTGTAAATCCGGGAAGGGTATTTGGTTCATTTAAAAGCACAGCTCCGTCGGAATATCTTACAAAGAAATCAACACGTGCCAAACCTGAGCAACCCCAAGCCTTATACGCTTTTATTGCTTGTTCCTGTACCTCTTTAATCTTTTCTTCACCTATTCTTGCAGGGATATGAAGACCGCTATCAGACTCATATTTTGCCTCGAAATCATAAAATTCATTGCTTGGCTCAATTTCACCAACCGCACCTGCGAACGGCTCGTCATTACCCATAACAGCACACTCTACCTCTGCACCGAGTATTGCCTCCTCAACTACTACACGCAAATCGAACTGGAATGCATAATCTAAACCACGCTGTATTTCTTCGAGTGTTTTTGCCTTAACAACGCCAACGGATGACCCTGCATTTGCAGGTTTAATGAACACAGGAAGACCTAAATAAGCTTCACATTCCCTCGCGAAATCTCTGCCACGAAGTTCAAAATCGTGCTTTGTTATGTATCTCCACTTTGCCTGTGCAATTCCGTTAATATCGCAGATTGCATTTGTCATAGCCTTATCCATACAAATAGCAGATGCCATTGTATTACAACCAACATAAGGAATTCCAGCAATAGTCAAAAGCCCTTGCATTGTGCCATCCTCACCGTTTTTACCATGCATCACAGGGAAGCAGACATCTATTCGTACTTTTTCATAACCATACTCATTAAAAATGATAATTCCACGGTCGGCACGGTCAGTTGAAATAACCGCTTTTTTAAGTTCTGTCTTGTTCGCAAGCCAACCGTCATTCTTAAGATTATTATAATCACCCTCGAACACAAACATTTCACCCTGTTTGGTAACGCCAAGCATAATCACATTGTATTTATCTTTTGGAATGTTGCGGATAACAGATGTTGCAGATACACAAGAAACATCGTGTTCTGACGACACACCGCCGAAGATTATAAGTGCATTTTTCATAGTTTTTCGCTCCGTAATTGACTGATAGTCATAGATATAATTATTTTATCACAATATATTTAACTAATCAATTATAATATTCACAAATTTTTAATGACAAAACGAAATAAATGTGTTATATTATATGGGATATATAAAATTTTACGATTTGAGGTATAAAAAATGCTCAACAGAAACGATGCTCTTGCACTTATCCTGAAAAACTGTTCCGAAAAATTTGAACAACTCGGATTCACAACAGTTATCCCCGAAAATGTAGAAAAAGGTGCAGCTCCTATATTTGAAAACGGTGATGAAGCATATCTTGATTTTTCAAAAGAAGATATCACAATCCGCCTTTTCAGTCACGACAATCTTCTTGATATTACAGAAAAAGCAGGGGAGGGTGACTTTGTAAAGGTTGAATCAAATCTTCTTGACCTTGAAAGTTTTGAAGAAAGAGATATAAAATCACTTTCTAACGAAATTCTTGAAACAGTAAGTTCTTCTTACGGTAAAAAAGCAAGACAGGCAGCAAAAAAAGCTCCACAAACAATTTCAAAAACTGCTGCAAAGAATGGTGCATCCTATGATGCAAACACCCTTGCAAGCAGAATTTCTACTCTTTATCCTGAACTTAAGGATGCTTACAAAGAAAACTTTCAGACATACGACGAGTTTTTGGGTGATGATTTCTTTGTGAACCACGCAAATAAATATATTATGGAAACAATACGTAAGAATGACAGTCAGCAAATGAAGAAACTCTTTAAGATTTTGAGTGATATTTATGAAAATGGCTCAAATGATGTTCAAGACCTGGTTGTTGTTACAATTTTAGGTGAACTTGACAACGACGAAAAGCTCATTGCAAATTGCCGTGAGCAGATTACCGATGAAGATTTCTATGAAACTCTTGTTGCTGTTAATAAATACCTTGCTTCTCCTGCAGGTAAAAAAGCAAAGGAACTTATGAAAAATCCTCCTGCATACAAACCACCCAAAAAGAAAACCGGCGGTATGATGTCTCAGATGATGCAGAATTCAATGCCACCACAGATGTAAGTGTATAATTATTAATAAACTGAATTGGCATAGTAAGGCGGAGTCAAATTTGACTCCGCCATTAATTTTTATGTAAATAAAAGGAAGTTCACCGTTAAGCGAACTTCCTTAATTTTGTTATTTTTTAAGTGCTGATTTTGCATCCCAGATGTTTGCCGCATATTCATTAATAGCACGGTCTGCCGCAAAACGTCCTGCACCTGAAATATTCATAAGTGACATCTTATTCCAATTATCACGGTCAAGGAAATCTTTTGAAATTCTTAACTGTGTCTTTCTATAATCCTCAAAGTCTGCAAGTACCATGTATGGGTCGTGGTGGATAATTGTTGATGTAACCTCATGGAACATCTTTCCACCGATACCATTATGATTTGCAAATCCCAGAATCTTTTGAAGCTCACTATTTGCATTATAGAAATCCTGTGGCACATAGCCACGTTTCTGTAACTGCTGAACTTCCGGTGTTTTCATACCGAAGATATAAATATTATCCTCACCAACTGCATCATAAATCTCAACATTAGCACCGTCCATAGTGCCAAGAGTTACTGCACCGTTAAGCATAAGTTTCATATTACCTGTACCCGAAGCCTCTGTACCTGCAAGTGAAATCTGCTCTGAAATATCTGCTGCAGGCATAAGTTTTTCGGCAAGTGTAACATTATAATCTTCAACATAAACAACTTTAATTCTACCCTTAACATCCGGGTCGTTGTTAATTACATCAGCAAGTGCACAAATGAAGGAAATAATCTTCTTTGCTACAAAATAACCTGACGCCGCTTTTGCGCCGAAAATATATGTGTGAGGAATAAAGTCGCCATTTGGATTTTCTTTGATTGCAAGATAGTGCGAAAGAATATTAAGGGCATTGAGATGCTGACGCTTATACTCGTGAAGACGTTTAACCTGAACATCAAAAATTGAATCCGGGTCAAGTTTGATGCCGTTATGCTTGAGTACATACTTCGCAAACTCTTCCTTGTTTGCTCTCTTAATCTTACCAAGTTCCTCGAGAACAGTTTTATCATCCTTGTATTTTCTCAAATCAAGGAGCTTATCTGCATCTTTAACAAAACCGTCACCGATTAAATCTGTAAGATAATTTGTAAGTTTTGGATTAGCCTGACAAAGCCATCTTCTATGTGCAATACCATTTGTAACGTTGGTAAACTTTTCAGGTGTAATTGCATAGAAATCAGAGAAAACTGTATCCTTAAGAATGTCACTGTGAAGTGCAGAAACGCCATTTACACAATGTGAACCTGCAACACAAAGGTTAGCCATTCTCACAACACCATTTGAAATAACAGCCATTCTCTCAACCATATCTGCATTATGAGTGCTTTCCCATACATATGAACGGAAACGATTATCAATTTCCTTTGTAATTTGCCAAAGTCGAGGCATAAGACGCTTATAAAGGTCTTCAGGCCAACATTCAAGAGCTTCTTTCATAACAGTATGATTTGTATAAGCAACCGTTTTTGTAACAATGTTCCAGGCCTCATCCCAACCATATCCGCACTCATCAAGCATAATTCTCATAAGTTCGGGAATTGCCATAGTAGGATGTGTGTCATTTACATGGATTGCAACTTTTTCTGCAAAGTTATCCATTGTTCCGAATTCACGAAGATGGTGCTGAACAATATCCTGAATTGATGCAGAAACAAGGAAATACTGCTGACGAAGACGAAGAGATTTTCCTTCAGGGTGATTATCTGCAGGATAAAGTACCTTACTGATAACCTCTGCCATAGCGTTTCTCTCCATTGCTCTCATATAGTCACCCTGATTAAAGAGTGCCATATCAAGTCCTGGAGCTTTTGCAGACCAAAGGCGAAGAACCGAAACGCCCTTACCGTCCTTACCTGCAACATGCATATCATAAGGGATAGCCTGGATGATTGTTGGATTTTCAATCTCAACGTGATGATAATGCTCTTCCCAAATATCTTTTACTTCCCCTTCAAATTTAATTTCCATTGCCTGCTCCTCATGAGGAACAAGCCACACATCTCCACCGGGAAGCCAGAAATCAGGCAGTTCTGTCTGCCAACCGTCAACTAATTTCTGTTTAAAAATACCATATTCATAAAGAATTGTGTAACCTTTTGCAACATAGCCCTGAGTTGCAAGGCCATCAAGATAGCAAGCTGCAAGACGGCCAAGACCGCCATTACCAAGACCTGCATCAGGCTCACAGTCATATATTGACTCCATCTTGATACCATAATCTTTTAAAATGCTTTCAAAAACTTTTATAAGATTAAGGTTATAAAGGTTATTTTTGAGTGAACGACCCATAAGGAATTCCATGCAAAGATAATAAACTCTCTTTGTGCCTTTTTTTGAACCTTCCTTTGAAAACTCTGCTCTGCCCTGACTCATCATATCTCTAACAATAAGAGCAATCGCTTTATAGAACTGTTCGTTTGTTGCCTCATTGGGATTAACCCCTATAAAATGAGAAAGTTTTGACTCAACAAGCTCTTTTGCTTGTTTCTTTGTAAGTGAATAATTCATACAAAACCTCCAAAAAAATTTATAAAAAACATTAAAAAACAAACTTTGTTTGTCTATTTTACACTAAAAAATGAGTTTTTTCAACTATAATACGAAAGTTTTTAAAATATATTTTATTTATATGCAGTTTACAAACGAAAAAACCTTGCAATTCCATAAGAATCACAAGGTTTTTACTTTCAAATTATTACAACTTATGCTGTTGGGTTTGCAGGGTCAACCGGTTGCTCTTCCTGTGGAAGACCGAAGTTAAGGTAACCCGCATCCATCCAAACAACTGAGAACTTGTTACCATTTCTTATGTAGAAGTTCTTCTTTGTTTCGCCTGCTTTATATTTTGTAAAGCCGTTCCATTTACCGTTTTGGTCTGTAACAGCCTGAAGACCTGCTTCAATTCCGTCTGCCATCGCATCATCATAAGCATAAAGAGTTGCTCTAACGACGCAGTTGTTTGGATTTACAACACCGAACTTAAAGCCTGTAAGCCACCAGTGTTCTTGTTCTTCTCTTGTAAAGAGAATATTACCCTTGTTGTAATCAGCTGCACTATGATAATAGTCAAATGTCATTCTAAGGAGCTGGTCATCTGCAGCACATTCATAGAATGGTCCTAACTCGTCATCAGGATGCTTTGTGTAAACGCCTAACTCTGCACCTTCAAGGATACCGTACTGACCCTTCCACCACTGAAGTCTCCAAAGGAAATCGCCATACTCAAAATCAACTTTGAGTGTTAAATACCACATATTTGTAAGCGGCGCTGCTTGGTCATAAATGTCAGCAAAGCCGAAATAACGCTGCCATGGATTCAAGTGAGTGTAGAAAATATCCTGTGAAGCATCATACTCATAACCTGCAAGTTTGAGAACTGCGCGTTGTTCTTCAGGAGTATCAAAATGAGTAAAGAAATGAGTAACTTCATCTTCAATAGTATCCATCACACTGCCACCTGAATTGCCTGTTGAACCACTATTGCCTGTGTTACCGCTGTTACCTGTTGAACCTGAATTGCCTGTTGAACCACTGTTATAATCAGGCCAATATGTACCGCCATTGTTTGATGATCCACTATTTGATGAGCCACTGTTACCCCAAGAGTTGTCAACAGTGCCACCATTGTTGAGCGAATCACCTGTTGAATCACCAAAAGAGTTGTCGCCCATCAAGTTATCATCATCAGTAGCCCAACCGTTCAAATCATCATCCGTAGGACCTAAAACCGGTGGTTTTGTTGTTGTTTCATCATCACCCTTGCCACCGCAAGCAGCAAAGCAGCAAACAAGCATACTGAATGCCAAAACAATAGCAAGAATTCTTGAAAATTTAGATTTCATAAATATCGTTCCTCCATAAACCATATCTTTCGTCTACATACATTATGTATTATGCCATAAACTTGAAGTGTTGTCAATGATTTCAAAAATGTTATTTTTGGATATTATGTTTTTACCAATACACTCAACAAACATTGTTATGCTTGTTGATTTTTATACAAATTTATGATATTATGAATTAGTATAATTTAATCTATTGGAGTAATTGAAATGAGTCTTGTAAGAAATATAGAACTCTACGAATCGGGCCAAAAAAAAATTGATTGGGTTAAGGCACATATGCCTGTGCTTCGCAGTATAGAAAAAGATTTCAGTGAAACAAAACCTTTTGCGGGGAAAAAAGTTGCACTTTCTATCCATCTCGAGGCAAAAACCGCCTATCTTTGCACTGTCCTTGCTGCAGGTGGAGCAGAAATGTATGTAACAGGTTCAAATCCGCTCTCTACACAAGACGATGTTGCCGTAGCTTTGGCACGCAACGGTCTTAGCGTCTTTGCTTGGTATAACGCTACTGCGGAAGAATATAAAGACCATCTTAAATGTGTAATTGAGGCAGGGCCAGACATTATTATTGATGATGGTGGAGATTTAGTTAACCTTATCCACAACGAATATCCCGAGCTTTTGCCAAATGTTCTTGGCGGATGCGAAGAAACTACAACCGGCATTATCCGTCTTGTTTCCATGCATAAAGATGGTCAGCTTAAATTCCCTATGATTGCCGTTAACAATGCAAAGTGCAAATATCTTTTTGACAATCGTTACGGCACAGGGCAATCTGTATGGGACGGTATTAACCGTACAACCAATCTTATTGTTGCAGGTAAAAATGTTGTCGTTGCCGGCTACGGTTGGTGTGGAAAAGGCGTTGCAATGCGAGCAAAGGCATTAGGCGCACAAGTAATTGTTACTGAAATTGACCCGATTAAAGCTATGGAAGCCCGAATGGACGGCTTTTCAGTAATGGAGATGACCGAGGCAGCTAAAGAGGGAGATTTCTTTGTTACCGTTACAGGCTGTAAAGATGTCATCACAGAAAAAGTCTTCAAAAATATGAAAGACGGTGCAATTTGCTGTAACGCAGGTCATTTCAATGTAGAAATCAATCTTCCCGACCTTGAAAAAATGGCAGTTGAAATCAAACCACAAAGAAACAACATTATGGGATACGTTCTCCCTGACGGCAGAACGATCAGCATCATTGCCGAAGGCAGACTTGTAAATCTTGCCGCAGGTGATGGACATCCTGCAGAAATTATGGATATGAGTTTCTCTATTCAGGCACTTTGTGCTGAACATATAGTTAAAAACTACAGTGAAATTCCTGTGGGAGTAATTGATGTTCCTGAAGAAATTGATAAGAAAGTTGCGTTGCGAAAACTCAACAGTTGGGGAACAGAAATTGATGTATTAACTCCCGAGCAAGAAAAATATATTAACAGTTGGAACGTATAAAAATGTCAGATAACAAATTCAGATACTCAAACGAAAAATGTCCTGTTTGCAACAAACAATTCAATATTAACGATGATGTTGTTGTTTGTCCCTATTGTGGAACACCACATCACAGAGAGTGTTATAAAATAAATACAAAATGTGCAAACGATGATAAACACGACGAAGAATTCTGTTGGGAAGCCACATTCATCACTCCTGAAGAGGTTAAACCAACGCCAGAAAATCAGAATACGCCTTTTTCACAAATTAATAATGAAAATCCTTTATCCTTTGGTGTGCAGTTTCCTTTAATTCAGGAAAACCCTCTTAAAAAATTCCTTCCCAAAATGGAAGACGGAATTAAAACGGAAGATGTTGCATATTTTGTTCAACAGGACGCGATAAAATACATTAAAAGATTTTTCAATATCAAAGAGAAAAAGCTTACTTGGAACTGGGCGGCATTTTTCTTTGCACCCTATTGGTTTTTCTACAGGAAACTTTATAAATTAGGTGCTGTCTTTCTTGCACTCTTTGTGCTTATCACATCCTTGAGTCTTCTTCCCCCTGCTGAAAAATTTTCAAATGCATTTCTTGCACAGGAAGAAAAAATTGCAGAAATCTCCGAAGAAATTTCAACAGAAGAAGAATATCGTGAGGCAGTAATGGCGCTTAGTGGTGAAATGACCAAACTTTTCAAAGAAAACACTACCGGAGTAATCATTCTCACCACTCAGAGTTTTGCATCATTTGTTATTTCAATTATTATTGGCTTAAACGCTAACAAATGGTACTATAACCATACCAAAGCCAAAATAAAACAGATAAAATCTGAAAATACAGAAACAGACAACAAAGCAACGCTATATAAAACCGGCAGCGTTTCATATGCAAATGCATTCTTGTCCGTCCTTGTGGAAAAAGCAATTATCCTTGTAATAGAAATGATATTATCAGCGACCATTCTCTGATAATGATGATATAACAACTTAAGGAGTCCTTATTATGAAAATTACAAAAGCTATCATCCCCGCAGCGGGTCTTGGCACAAGAGTTCTCCCCGCATCAAAAGCAGTTCCGAAAGAAATGCTTAACATCGTTGACAAACCTGCAATTCAATATCTTGTAGAAGAAGCTTCAAAATCAGGTATTACAGATGTCCTTATCATCACAAATCGTGGCAAAGGCGTTATTGAAGATCATTTTGACCACGCTTATGAGCTTGAAGACAAACTCAGTAAAAATCCTGATAAGAAGGATCTTTATGAATCTGTTCTTGAATGTTCGCAGCTTTGCAACACATATTTCCTTCGTCAAAAAGAAACAGGCGGACTTGGCCATGCAGTTCTTTGTGCAAAGAATTTTATAGGCAATGAACCTTTTGCAATCCTTTACGGCGATGATGTCTTCATTTCAGAAAGTGAACCTGTTACAAAACAGCTTATTAATGCTTATGAAAAATATGGCAAAGGTGTTGTTGGCGTAAAAGAAGTTCCTGCAAAGGATGTTTGCAAATACTGCTCACTCAAAGTTGAACAGATTGACGACAATGCTTTCAACTGTACTGATATGATTGAAAAACCAAAGCCAGAAGAAATTATGTCAAATTATTCAATTCTTGGCCGTGTTGTTATGCCACCCGAAATTTTTGACATTCTCGAAAACACTCCAAAAGGTGCAGGAAATGAACTTCAGCTTACAGACGCTATGAAAACCCTTGCACAGACAAAAGGTGTTATCGCACTTGATTATGACGGAACACGTTATGATATGGGTAACAAAATGGGTATTATGAAAGCAAACTGTGAAGTTGCTCTTAAACACCCTGAAATCAGCGAGGATTTCAAAGCATATATCAAAGAGTTAGCAAAAAATTTATAGTTGAGCATAAACAAGGGCAGTCAAATGACTGCCCTTGTTTTTTTATTTACAGAAGTAGTTTTTAATTCTTTCTACTGCCTTAATTGTGTTTTCTGTTGAGCCGAACGCTGTGAGTCGGAAGTATCCCTCACCACTTGGTCCAAAACCCTCACCTGGAGTACCAACAACCTGAATATTCTCAAGAAGAGTGTCAAAGAATTCCCAACTGCTCATTCCGTCGGGAGTTTTGAGCCATACATAAGGTGAATTCACTGCACCGTAAACTGTAAAACCACATTCTTTAAGTCCGTTATAGATAATCTTTGCATTGTTCTGATAATATGCAATAATTTCACGAACCTGCTTTTTACCCTCTTCACTGTAAACAGCTTCAGCTGCTCTCTGTGTGATATATGAAACACCGTTAAACTTTGTAGCCTGACGACGAGCCCAGAGTGCATTGAGTTCAACTCCGTCAACCTTAATATCGTGAGGCACCACTGTGTAACCACAACGAACACCTGTGAAACCTGCCGTTTTTGAAAAACTTCTAAACTCGATCGCACAGCTCTTTGCACCTTTGATTTCATAAATTGAATGAGGAACATTATCCTCTGTGATAAACGCCTCATACGCAGAGTCAAAAAGAATTACTGAACCATTTTCGTTTGCATAGTCAACCCATTTTTTAAGCTCATCTTTTGTTGCAGCCATACCTGTTGGATTGTTGGGGAAGCAAAGATAGATAATATCAACTTTTTCCTTTGGGAGTTCAGGCAAGAAATTATTTTCAGCATTACAAGGCATATAATAAATATTACTCCAACCCTCTGCTGTCTTGTCACCTGAACGACCACTCATAACATTTGTATCAACATAAACAGGATAAACCGGGTCGCAAACTGCAACTTTGTTATCTATTGAAAAGATGTCACCTATATTACCGCAGTCACTCTTTGCTCCGTCAGAAACAAAGATTTCGCTATTATCAAGCTGAACACCACGAGCTTTATAATCATTTTCATTAATAGCATCTAAAAGCCATTTGTGACCATATTCAGGTGGGTAACCCATAAATGTTTTTTCATTTGCCATTTCGTCAACAGCCTTGTGCATAGCTTCAATACAAGCATCAGCAAGGGGACGTGTAACGTCACCAATACCAAGACGGATAATCGGCTTTTCAGGATTAGCTGTCACATAAGCATTTACCTTTTTCGCAATGTTTGAGAAAAGGTATGAACTCTGAATTTTTAAAAAGTTATCATTTATTTTCATAATTGTCCCTCCGACAATATTTTTTACATCTTTATTTCTCCAGTAAAAACCTCTACTGTTTCACCAGTCAGATAAACATTATCATCTTCGTGCCATCTGACCGATAAAACGCCTCCACGGGCGTGAATTTTTATTTCCTTACTCTTTTCACAAAGGCCGTTTATAATTGATGAAACCGCCACGGCACAAGCGCCTGTGCCACAAGCAAGGGTTTCACCACTGCCTCTTTCCCATACACGCATTTTTAGATGATTTTCGTCTAAATATTCCACAAATTCCGTATTAATTCTTTCCGGAAACATCTCGTGATGCTCAAAAAGAGTTCCGGTTTTATCTATTTCTAATCTATCTATATCATCGCAAAACACTACACAATGGGGATTTCCCATTGAAACACAAGTGATTCTGTAATCTTTATTGTCAATATTAAGAAGTTGGTCTTTTACAACACTCATTCCATACCGTGTAGGTATCTGACGACCATTTAGAATAGGTTTACCCATATTAACTGTAGCACTAAAGACCGTTCCATTCATTGAATATACCTCAACATCTTTAACGCCACTTAAAGTGTCAATTTTTATTCTGTCACATTTTTTCTTATTGTCATATATGTACTTTGCCACACAACGGATTGCATTTCCGCACATTTCTGCTTGTGAACCATCTGCATTATAAATTTCCATAAAACAGTCGGCATCTTTTGATGGTTTAATCAAAACCAATCCGTCTGCGCCAACACCGAAATGCCTTTGACTTATTTTTTTGGACAATTCTTCAGGATTCTCGATTACCTCATAAAAACAATCAATATAAACGTAATCGTTTCCTGCACCATGCATTTTAATAAATCTCATAGTAATCCCCCACTGCATTTTTTACAGTTTATGCAGTGGGGACTTAATTTAATGATTATTCATATAAAGGATATTTCTTACAAAGCTCTGCAACACCGTTTGTAATGTATTCTTTCTGATTTTCAAAATCAGTTGCAGCAAGATAAATAAACTCTGCAATCTTATCCATATCTTCTACTCCAAGACCTCTTGTAGTAACTGCAGGTGTACCGATTCTTACGCCGCTTGTTACAAATGGTTTTTCAGGGTCGTTTGGAATAGCATTTTTATTTGCTGTAATGTGAACTTCGTCAAGCCTGTGCTCAAGTTCTTTACCTGTAATACCAACTGAACGAAGGTCAACAAGCATTAAGTGGTTATCTGTTCCGCCTGAAACAAGATTGATACCTCTCTTTACAAGACCTTCTGCCAATGCGTTTGCATTGTCAACAACTCTGTGCTGATAAGCCTTGAATTCATCGCTTAAAGCCTCACCAAAGCAAACTGCCTTACCTGCGATGATATGCATTAAAGGACCACCCTGTGTTCCCGGGAAAATAGCCTTGTTGAACTGCATACCAAATTCTTCATCTTTACAAAGAATAATACCTCCGCGAGGACCGCGAAGAGTTTTATGAGTTGTTGAAGTAACAACATCTGCATAAGGCACCGGTGACGGATGAAGACCAGCCGCAACAAGACCTGCAATATG
>JAZNIQ010000034.1:0-3241 GCA_045577555.1 Candidatus Fimenecus sp. | reverse complement strand
CCCTTCTAGGGGTTAAGCCAGTAATAGCCACTTCTAGTGGCAGAGCAAACCACCGGTTGAACCGGTGGTTGTGATTTTTATCCAAAGGAAGTGATTTTTAAATATCGTTCACATTATCAGAAGCTATAAAAAAAGCAAGAGAAATGGACCTGCTGACTTATCTGAAATACTATGAGCCATATGAGCTTAAAAGAGTTTCAAGAAATGTTTATTCCATTCGCACTCACGACAGTTTGAAAATATCTAACGGACGGTGGATGTGGTGGTCAAGAGGTATCGGTGGCAAGAGTGCTCTCGACTATCTCATTAAAGTCAAAGGAATGCAATTCCTTGATGCGGTAGGTTTAATTCTCGGCACACAGACGGTTATACCAGAGGAGGTTTATCACAAGGCAAAGCCGCCTCCCAAAAAGTTTTCTCTGCCGAAGAAAGCAGAGAACAATGACAAAGCAGTTTCATATCTTATGAGCCGAGAGATTTCCAGAGAAGTCATAGACTTTTTCATTGACAAGGGTATGCTTTACCAAAGCTCTTACCGAAACAATGTTGTCTTTGTCGGCTGCGATGAAAATGGAATTGCAAGATACGCTACAATGCGTTCAACAAACAGTAAGAGATTTTTCTGTGATGTCAGCGGAAGTGATAAAAGATTTTCGTTTCGTCTAACACAAAAGGATGCAGATACAATTCACATTTTTGAAAGTGCAATAGACTTACTTTCATATATGACAATAGAAAAAATGCAAGGTGCTGACTTAAAAAATCAGCACCTTGTTTCTCTTTCAGGTATTAACATTACTCAAAAATATTCTGTTGTGCCTCTTGCTCTTTCATCGCTTATTGAAAAGGACGAAGGAATAAAAACAATTCACCTTCACCTTGATAACGATGAGCCGGGACAAAAGGTTGCAGAACATCTTATAAAAATTTTATCCGAGAGATATGAAGTTATCAATCACGTTGTACCTTACGGAAAAGATGTGAACGATTATCTGTGTCACTTGAAAAATATCAATAAAAATTTTTATGAAAGGACTGATGCTTTATGAGTGAGTACAAGGTAACGATTACCGAAAAATTGAAAAAGGATGTGTATGTGGAAGCAAACAGCTTGGAAGAAGCACAGCACATCGCAACAGAAAATTGGTACAAGGGTGATTACATTCTTGATGCCGATGATTTTTCTGAAATCAATTTTGATGCGGAAGAAGTTGAGCCGCAGGAAAAAATAAAAGTTGTTCTTTTGCAGCCGGGAAAGATTGCAAAGGTTACAGAGATTGATTCCACCTACGAAGCTATGAAGGAAATTGTCGGTGGTGGAATTGATATTTATCAGCTTGACAGCAGAGTTGTCATTCACAACCGTGACGGAAAGAATGACGGCTTGGATTTTTGTCGAGCAATGCGTGATGAAGACGGAAGAGTGGTTGACATTATTGCCGGCACTTGTTTTGTCTGCGGCACAGCGAATGATAACATATCAAGTCTTAACGAAGAAGAAATTTCAAAGACCTTGAAAGAATTTAAACTTCCCGAAAGATTTTATTCCGCAGGCGGAGAAATCAATGCTGTTCGTTTCAATCCCGAAAAAGATCTGAGCAGATAAGGAGGTGATGAAAATGAAAGAGTACAAGGTTGTTGTAATGCAGGTCAGCAGTATTGATATGAAGGTTATGGCTCGCTTCGATAAGGAAGCTGAAAGAAAAGTCAAGGACATTATAGAGAACACTGACCTGCTTACAAAGTGCAAGGGCGATGAGGCAACGCTCATCAAAGCCTTTACCGAAGGAACACACAACACGATTGAGTGTGATGCGGATTGTGAAAATTGTCCTATGGACGATTACGAGGAATGCCTCATAGACGAGCTCTATTAGAACAGCAAAATTAATGGCATTAGTATTAACAAGCAATGGATTTGTCCGGACAAATCCGCTTGTTTAGGGGGTAACCCCTAAAAGACCCCAATGAAAGGAGGAGATGCCGATGAGCACAGCAGCATCCGTATGTCTTTTTCTGCTCGCTATGACCTTCAATATTGCAGGAACGATAGCCGTTGCGATTTTTAAAAGGAAGGGATTGATACCGTGCGAAGTAGACCTATAAGATTTGAAGTTTGTTTCGATGAAAAAGAATATGAAAACCTTTGCAGGCTTTGTAAAGAAACAAATCTGAATAAAGGAAGGCTCATTCGTCTTTTGCTTGAAGGTTATGTTCCGCCGCAGGCTCCGCCTGTTGATTATAAAAAACTTATTCGTGAAGTAAGAGCTGTCGGTAACAACATCAATCAGATTTTGTTTTATGTAAATGCAAACGGAATTTTAAATGTACCTGACTTAAATGCAGAGCTGAAAAAATTAAGAGAAGTTGAAAAGTTTATTCGTGAGCATTACGAAGCAAAGAGGTTTTAAATTGGCAACGGTAAGTCTTTGGAAAGTTGATTGCAGGCTCGACCATGTGATTAACTACGCCGCAAACATTGAAAAGACTTCTCTTAAAGATAAAGAAGATTTAAAAGATGTGCTTGACTATGCCACGAGGTCAACGAAGACAGAACAGAAACTTTTTGTTAATGCTCTTAACTGCTGTCCTGCCTCTGCTTACGAACAGATGCTGGAAACAAAAAAAGAATACGGTAAACCAAACGGCATATTGGCTTTTCACGGTTATCAATCTTTTGCACCGGGTGAAGTTACGCCCGAAGTTGCACACGAAATTGGAATGAAGTTTGCGGAGCAAATGTGGGGTGACAGCTTTGAAGTAGTTGTAGCCACACACCTTGATACCGATTGCTGTCATAATCATTTCGTCCTTAATTCCGTTTCATTTGTTGACGGAAAAAAGTATAACTCTTGTAAAGCAAACAACAGACGTATGAGAGAACTGTCTGACAATCTTTGCCGTGAGTACGGTCTGTCTGTAATTGAAAATCCCGGACCTTCAAAGCACATAAGCCGTTATGAGTATATGGAGGAAAAGGTAGGTAAGATTACAAAGAATGTAATCTTCAGAAAAGATATTGACGAGTGTATTCTTCTCTCGGAAAATGAGGAAGAATTTTTCAGAGAGATGAAGAAGCGAGGATATTCTTTCGATTTAAGTCACAAGTATGTCACGCTGACACATCCGTTGTTTCCAAAAGCAAGACGATTAAGAAACCTCGGCAAAGAGTATGAACCCGACAGACTTGTCGAGCGTATCGAAGAAAACATACGAAGAAAAAAGGTTGACCTTCCCGAAC